>JADLAP010000019.1 GCA_020848195.1 Phycisphaeraceae bacterium | reverse complement strand
GAGTACAACGTTCTTCGTGAGGCTTTAGCTGTTGTAGTATTCCTGGACGCGCATGATGACGTCGAAACCATCGAGGGTGAGGCATTCCCGCACGCACTGCATGGCGGGGTGGCTGTCGTCGAGCAGCTCGTATTTGCGTTTGACCGAGCCGATGACGTGGTCCATGCCCAGGGGCATGGTGATGGTGAGGAACGCGCTTTCGAGCGGGCCTTTGACGGGCGAGCCGTCGGGGCGCTTCATGGGGAGCATGACGGTGAAGTTGCTCAGACCCACGCTCATGTGAACGCCCTTGAGGTCCGGGTCGCCGTGGATCAGACGGCAGGCATCGACGACGCGGCGGAGGTGGCCTTCGGAGTCGCTGCCGATGGGCGCGATGGCCGGGTCGATGACGCAGTCGTTGTTGGCGATGCCGTGCTTGCGGGCTTCATGGACGAGGAGTTTCGCGGTTTCGTACACTTCCTCCGCGGTGTGATTGGGCATGGCCTTGCCGCCTTCGTTGCGTTCGGAGGCCAGCAGGATGGGGCGGAAGGGCTGAACGCGGACGAGGCCGAACATTTCCAGTCGCAGCGGCGAAATGGAGTTGACCAGGGGCGCTTTGCCGCCGCAGCGTTTGACGTCGACAGCCTTGAGGCCGAGTTCCGCCATGGCGGGGTCCGGGGTGTCGACGGAGACGGGCTTGGCGGTGACGCTCTGGACGTGCTTGACCATTTCAGCGAGGAATTCGCCGCTGCGTGGACCGACGTTGACGTCGATGTAGGTTGCGCCGCCTTCGTCCTGCGATTTCGCCAGGTCTTTCAAACCTTGCAGATCGCCGGCGTCGAAGAGTTTTTTGGTGGAGGGAACCGAGTCGTTGATCGACTCGCCGATGATCGTCAGTCCGTCAATGGCCATGCGTTGTTCTCCGGGGCGGAAGGCAATTCCTGTCCGTCGTGACAAAAGATGAAGACGGCATTGTGGTGAAGTTGGAACAGAAGATCAAATGCTCATTTGGCCGGTTCGGAAGGCTTGGGCGCGTCGGCCGGTTTGGCGGATTCAGCGGGTTTCGGAGCTTTTGGGGCTTCCGGGGGTTTGGCGTCGTAGTGGTGATGGTCGCGGCCGAGCCAGGCGTTGGCCCACGAACTGGTTCCGGCGAGCTTGGCGTCGTAGAACGCGGCCTGGCCGTCGAGCATGTGTTCGGATTCGCCGTAGTACTTGAGGCGATCGTACGCGCGTGCCCAGAGGCATTCCTTGTCGCCCTGTTCGCAGACGCCGTCGAACGAGCCGCCGCACGGGCCGTTACGGCTGGCTTTGGAACATGACGCGCGGGGGCACAGGTACGCGCAGTCCGGCAGGGAGCAGTCGCCGCAGTCCTTGCAGCCGAAGCCGATTTCCTTGGACGCCCGCTCGATCACATGCAACGCGCGGGAGGCGATGCCGTCCTTTTTCTTGTCCAGGCCTTCGTACAGCTTCTTGAACGTGTTCCACTGGCCTTCGCCGGGCGTGAAGGCGACGCCGTGGACCTTGCGCGAGAAGCGGTAGCTCATCGTCACGTTGTCGGTCTTGGGCGGATGGGCCAGCGAGGCGACATACTGGGGGTTGAGTTTGTCGCCGTTGCCCAGGCCGGTCTGCGGATCCTGATCGAAGAGGTAGAACTCGTCCGGCTGGGGATATTGAATTTCCCTGGCGAAATCCTTCCAATCGTTGGGTCCGTAGCTTTCCGCCAAGTCGATGATGGCGCCGAAGTTTTCCGCTTTGGCGGTGCCGGCGAGGTAGCCGGCTGCGAAGCCCAGGCCCTTGAACACCGCCAGTTGTCTGGCCGCCAGTTCACGGAAGAAGCTCTGTCCCTTGTCCGGGCCGGCGGCGTATTTGTTCACGGTTTCGAGCAGCTTGTCGCTGACGACGCAGCCGGGAATCTGGTTCTTGTTGAACAGGCCGGCCACGACCTTGTTGAGCACGTAGACGTTGCCGATCACCGGAGCGGACACTTTGGCCCACTTCATGAAGAGCGTCACTTCGTGATACTTCCGCATGTCGTAGCCGAGCTGGGGAATGACCCAGTGCGCGCCGCAGCGGAGTTTGCGGGCGAGCTTGAAATACTGCGGCATCTGCTCGCGTTCGTGCCGCTTGAAGGGCGAGACGGCGCAGCCGATGAAGAAGTCGGTCTTGGGCAGTTTCTCCGGCGTGCCCTTGCGTCCGGGGATTTCCAGGCCCTGGTTCATCGCGTTGAGCAACGCGACTTCGCCGACGGAATCGAGATCGAACACGCCGGTCGCCTGGCCGCAGTAGCCCGTGGTCGGCAGGTCGCCGGTCAGCGCGAGGATGTTGCGGAATCCTTCCGCGGCATAGCGCCACGCGGCGGATTCCAGGCCGTTGCGGTTGAGATCCTTGCAGGTCAGATGAATCACCACCTGGCATCGCTTGGACGCGAGGATGCGACCGAGCCAGTCGGCGGGCAGCATCGGCGATCCGCCGGGATTGTCGGTCACGGAAATCCAGCCGATGCGCGGATCGTCCGCCAGGGCTTCGCCGAGTTCCACCAGTTTGTGCCGTTCGCCCGTCGGCGCGATGCCGCGGGTCGTGACCAGTTCCGCGCCGTAGAAAAACGATTCGCCGCGGAGCATCTGCTCAAAGGTGACATCTTGTTTGGATGGAGTCATGACACAGCAACCTTACAAAACATGAAGACGACAACATTGTCCGGTGAGAAATCATAGACATAAACGTGCGAGACGCAATGCACTTTTCTGCCATGGGGATGTACTTTTTC
>JADLAP010000018.1 GCA_020848195.1 Phycisphaeraceae bacterium | reverse complement strand
CGGTACACCGCCGCATCCTGATCGATCTCAACCTCGACTTCCTGCTCCGAATCCCGGACGGGGACCATCACATGGCTGAGGTAGTCCTCTTCCGTGACCCATCGTCGTTGCAGGAACGTTGGTCTGCCTCGCCCGAGCGCCGCCGCCATGACGCGGGACTCAACCCGGGGCAGCCGCTCCAGCACTGCCAGAAAGCTCAGATGCGCCGACATTGCGGTAGCGCCTTCAGAACTCACGGAGCACCCCAATTCGCGTGAGCTGTTCCAGAACGCGCTTTCGGTCATCTTCGGTCTTGCTCTTGTCGTTCAGACCGTTCGGCGACGTGATTTGGACGGCGACGTTGTGGGCCTTGCGATGCGGCTGTTTGGCCATCCGGAAGACCAGCTTCACCTGCGCCAGCGTGTAGCCGGTCAAGTCGTCGACGCCATAGTCGTCGTAGGCGACCTGATAGATGTGCCGGGTGTCGCGCCGATCCTTGCCGATCAGCATCGTGCTCGACAGATGCTGGATCAGATCACGCCCATTGGCCGCATCGGTGGTTTGCTGCTCGAAAGGCCGCGCCACCTTGATCTGCAAGATCGAAATCTTTTCGATGCCCGCCACTCGCTCCTGCTCGATGCGCTTGAGCATCGCCGGTGTCGAGAATCCGAACAGGTCGAATTCGCGCATTGGCATGTCGTTGATCTCCCCGTCGCACGCCAAGACGACATCGCGGAAGATGGTGGCCAATTCACGGCGCACCTCGCGGTCTTCGCAGAACACGCCGAGCGCACCGGTGCCGGGCTCCCACGAGAAGCTGGCCGACATCGCTGCAGGTTCTTCGTGCTCGACCACTTCGCCGTTGGCAACCTGCCGGAAGTGCGCCGTCGACCCGTTGAAGGTTGCAGTCAGGGTGTGCAGGAGCACGGGCGTGACCTCGTCAGAGTCCTTGCCGCCGCAGCGGTCGGCATGCGCGAGATCACGGCGCGTGAACTGCTCGATGATGATTTGGTCGGGAGCCACTTGCGGGAACAGCGCCGAAATGCGCCCGCGCAATACACCCTCAACGTCGGCATCAATGCTCGGCACCACGCCCTTCGGGCCGAGGTAGTGGCTGGAGTAGTTCTCGCTCTTCCACTGCCGATGCATCACCTGCACGCGCTCGGCATTATCGAAACGCTGATCGCGCGTGGCACCGGTCTCCGGAAAGTCCTGCAGCAGGCAGAGAAACAGGGCCCGGCTGTAGCGATCACTCGGCGCGGCCATGATCGCTGCGTCATTGATGTCCTCGTCGTCAAGGAGAGACTGGACGGCCTGCGCACCGTACTCGTCATCGAGCAGCACCACGCGCTCGGCCGCCCGCTCGATGTGCTGCTGCACGTCCGAGCCGAGCTTGGCGACGGCGTGGAACATCGCCTTGCGCGACTGCACCGCGAGGATGCCTTTGGCCGCATCTGTCAGCGCCGCCACTTCCGGCAGCGACGTGGCGCTGGCGCGCTCGACCAGGAGCAAGGCGAGGCCGGGTCGCTTGGCCTTGCGAACCAGGGTCACGAAGTGCTCCATACACGGCAGGATTTCCGGGCCATCGTCCGATTGGCGGGATCGCGCCTGCTTCGCGGACTGCTGCGGCGCGGCGGTCGGCTGGTTGTGTTCTTGAGCGATGATTTGTTCGTCCGCTGGCATAGGCAATTTCCTTTTCTAAACGAAGTGCGCGATTGCGCGAATGGTTAACTGAACGGTTCAAAAAATGCCGACACGCGGTCGGCGGCGAGATGAAGGCGTTGATCAGACGATCTTGGCCCCCGGCTTGAGAAGACCATAGCGCTCCATCCGTACCTGGATGAAGCGTCGGTTGACGCCGAAGCGCTTGGCCACGGCCTTCTGCAAACATTCGATGTCGAAGAACCCGATATCGCCATCTGCCGTCAGGTGAAGGCAGGTGCCGGGCAAATCGGGATCAAGCGACGGGCTGCGGTGGATCGTCACACCGTGTTTCGGAGCCAACTCTTCGACCGCCAGATTCAGGCGTTGGCGCGGCACCAGCAACGACCCCATGAACTCGTTGGCACGCAGCTCGGCGAAGTATTCTTCCTTGGTGGTGTGGCCTGGAATTGCCAGAGAGGGGCTCGCAGCCGCCTCGACGACGGGCTGGACTTTCGCCAAGTGCTCGACGTCGCGTGTGGTCGTGCGGTAGGCGCGCCGCGCCGCGTCGCTGGGTTCATCGAACAGACCCGGCCCCTTGCTGGCATCGACGATCCATCCCGGCGCATCGAAAATGGCGTGGCCGAGTTCGTGGCCGAGGGTGCTCAGTACCAGTGCCTCGCTGGCGTTCACGCCAACCGGCGACACCGACACCATCGCCGTGTCCGGCACGCCGGGGTCGTACTCACAGATGCCCAGAACAGGGTTGCCGCGCTCGTCATGCACGACGTTCCCGGTGCCGACGAACAGGTCGAAGGCCACACCGTTGATATTCAGGCCGGAGATGGCGCTCAGGGTTGCGAGCGGGATGGCATCGGCAGCCGCCTCCACCAGTTGCTGGCGGGCCAGGACGGCGATGCCCTCAATCTCGGAATTCTTGATGTAGCTGGGGCGTTTTCGGTCGCAATGCCGGTAGCCAAGAGTCAACACCGGCATTCACTTGTCCCCCGTCGCTTGCTTGCGATACATCCGTACCAGGCCCCCCACGTCGTCGCGCATGTCTGGCGGAAGGCGGCTGGCCTCAACAAAGGCGTCGTCGACATTCTCGCCAAGGATTTCTGCCGCCTTGCGGATCAGCTCGTCCTTGGGCGGCTTCTCGATGTCGCGCTCTATGCGCGACCAGTAGGCAGGGGAGATGTCCAGCTGCCGGGCGAAGTCATTCATCTGAATGCCCTTCGCCTCCCTCTTCTGTCTGATGTAGGCACCAAATGCCATGTTGTGACCCAATTGCGTGATTAGTTAATTGACGCCATCGTATCGAGCAGATCG
>JADLAP010000314.1 GCA_020848195.1 Phycisphaeraceae bacterium | reverse complement strand
TTGATCCGAAAAAAATACTTTTTATCGAACCGTTCACCGGGGGCGGTATTGTAAGCCTGACCGCTGCTTTTGAAAATCTTGCGGACAAAATTATCATGGTCGAATTGGATGAAGAGGTGGCGGCAGTTTGGGAAACGATATTAAACGGAAAGAATGAATGGCTTGCCGATAAAATCATGCATTTCCAATTAACACATGAAAATGTGCAACGGGAGTTGGAAAAAGAAGATAAATCGCCCGAAGAAGTCGCCTTTTCTACCATCCTGAAAAACCGCGTTTTTCATGGCGGTATCCTGGCTAAAGGTTCCGGCCTCATCAAAAATGGCGAAAACGGCAAAGGCCTTGGCTCCCGCTGGTATCCTCAAACTCTAAAAAAAAGGATTCTCGCGATCAATCTGGTCAAAAATAAAATAGAATTTATCCGCGGCGACGCGTTCGGGGTAATGGAACAATACGCGGAAAGAAAAGAAGCGGTTTTTTTTATCGATCCGCCTTATACCATCGCGGGAAAACGGCTCTACACGCATTTTGACCTGAACCATGAAAAACTCTTTGCCCTGACCAGCCGTTTAAGAGGTCATTTTATGATGACTTACGACGATACGCCGGAAGTAAGGAATTGGGCAGAAAAATACGGTTTACCGTACTGCACTATTCCCATGAAAACAACCCACCATCTGGAAAAGAATGAATTGATCATCACGGATAATTTAGACTGGCATAAGGCATGATAGACCTTCCCATCGTTGAAAATACCGCCGAAACGCGGCCCAAGCGCCCCGAATGGCTCAAGGTGCGCCTGCCCATGGGCGAAAACTACCGCAATGTGCGCAGCATTGTCGATGACTTTAACCTGCATACCATCTGCCAGAGTGGCAACTGCCCGAACATGGGTGAATGTTGGGGCGCCGGTACGGCCACTTTTATGATCCTTGGCAATGTCTGCACCCGCTCCTGCTCGTTTTGCGCGGTGAAAACCGGCCGGCCCAACGAATACGACGAAGACGAACCCCGCCGCGTGGCCGAGGCGATCTGGCTGATGCGCGTCAAGCATGCCGTGATCACCTCCGTCAACCGGGACGAACTCCAGGACCGGGGCGCCGAAATCTGGTACCAAACCGTGCGCGCGGTGAAAGAACGTTGTCCTGAAACCACAATCGAAACGCTCATTCCCGACACGAAGGGCAACTGGGAAGCCCTCGAACGTATGATCTCCGCCGGCCAGGAAGTGGTGAGCCACAATATGGAAACCGTACCGAGCCTGTACCGAAAAGTGCGCCCGCAAGCGAAATATGAGCGCAGCCTGGAGCAAATACAGCGCATTAAAGCGTTTGGCAAACGCACTAAAAGCGGCGTCATGGTCGGGCTTGGCGAAACGAAAGAGGAGATGTTCCAAATCATGGACGACCTCGTGGCGCACGGTTGCGATATCCTGACGATCGGACAGTATTTACAGCCGACCAAAATGCACATCGCCGTGGCCGAGTACGTGCATCCCGATGTGTTTGCCGAGTACAAGGAAGTTGGCCTGCAAAAGGGCTTCCAATACGTGGAGAGCGGGCCGCTGGTGCGGTCGTCGTATCACGCCGAGCGGCATGTGTTTTGAAATGTGGTCAATGAGATCAATGTGGTCAATGAGATCAATGAGATCAATGTGGTCAATGCCCTATTAGCCCAGAATTGACCACATTGATCTCATTGACCACATTGACCACATTGACCACATTGATCTCATTGACCACATTGATCTCATTGATCTCATTGACCACATTTCAAAGCAACGCCGCGCCAAACACCCCCGCACTATCGCCCAGTTTGGGTTTCAAAAAAACGGTATCGATCCGCGTATTGAACAGGTGTTTACCCGCCTCGGCCTTGCCGTCGGTATAAAGCCGGGCAATATTGCCCACGCCGCCGCCGAGCACGATGGCGTCCGGGTCGACGATGTTGATCACCACGGCAATAGCTTTTCCAAAAAAATGGATCAGCCGGTCGATGGTTTGTACAGCAGCAGGATCGGTACCGGTTTCGGCGCGTTGCGCGATTTCCGGTAACCGAAGCGATTGCCCACTCAGGCCGGCATAAAACCTTTCCAGGGCTGGCCCGGAAAATACCGTTTCCACGCAGCCGGTTTTGCCACAGTAGCAGGGGCCGCCGCTCAGATCGAGGAAATTGTGTCCCCACTCGCCGGCGATACCCTGACGGCCATTGATCACTTTTTGACCCACCACCAGGCCGCC
>JADLAP010000313.1 GCA_020848195.1 Phycisphaeraceae bacterium | reverse complement strand
TCCCACGGCGCATGGACATTACATTCGCGGCCGTCCGCGCTGACGGGTTTTTTGCAGATATGGCGGATCAGGTCGGCCGTTTCCTCCATCATCCCGGTGTAATCCATGCCAAGGCGATACCATTCCAGCATGGCGAATTCGGGGCTGTGCCAGGCGGAGCCCTCGCAGTTGCGGAACACTTTCGCCAGTTGATAGATGCGCGGCAGCCCCGCCACCAGCAGCTTCTTCATCGCGAATTCGGGGCTGGTATGCAGGTACATGGGGCGCTTCGACTGCCTATCGGCGCTGACCAGTTCGGTTTTAAACCCTTGTATATGCGCTTCCATGCAGGGCGCGACCTGCAGCGCGGGGGTTTCAACCTCGAGATACTCCCGCGCGTTGAAAAACGCCCGCACCTCGCCGAAAATACGCGCGCGTTCCTTCAGGTACGGAACCTTGAGCATGAACTTGTCGGGATGCCACCAGCTTGTTGCCATGGCCTACAGTTTCAGCTTTTTCGCGCCCGCGCGCAAGGCTTGCAAATGCGCGTCGCGGTGCGCGGCGAGGGATTGCTGGACTTTCTCGGTGGCGGCGAGGAAGGTGCGCGCGTCGCCCGCAGCGATATCGAAGGCGGATTGCCCTGCGTCATTCGGCAGCGCCGGGTCGGCCCCCATGGCCAGCAGGACGGAGAACAGGCGCGTGCCATGGCCGTCATTCGCCAGCCTGACCGCGACATGCAGCGGCGTATCGCCGCCGTCCGGGAATTTTTCGTCCGCCGCCGCGCCCGCGCCGAGCAGCAGGGACGCCGCCATGTAATTCTGTTTTTGCAGCGCGTAGTTGAGCGGCGAGACGCCGGCATGGTCGCGCGCGTTCGGGTTCGCGCCGTCGACGATATATTGCACCAGCCGCGCGGAAAGGGAGGAAAATTCCCGGCTGTCGGTCAGCACCACATCCATCCGGTCGATGGCCGCGAACAGGATATTGCGGCCGGTCAGCACATCGCGCGCCGTCGCCGGGCCCGCGCCGCTTTCCAGCGCTTCCTGCATGACGCCATAATCGCCGCGCTGCTGCGCGTTGAAAAAGGCCTGTCCCAGTTCCTGCGGGGTGAAGGGCGTGTCGGTCACAGCACCAGCGCTTTCTTCTTCGCGAAAACGGGCTGCGCGGGCGCTTCCACCTCTTCCCCGCCTTCGCGGTTAAAGGCGTCCTTGATGCCTGCGTTGCGCTTTCGGTCCAGATAGGCGCGGCGCGCATCGGGGCCGTCTTTATACTCCTCGATCAGGTCGACCAGCGCCTTCGCGCCGAGGGCGCGCGCATGGTCGAGCGGGGATTTGCCTCCCGCGTCCTGCACATTCGCATCCGCCCAGCGTTCCATGAGGAAAGCGGTGCGCGAGGTTTCGCCCGCCGCGTTATCGAGCCAGACCGCGGAATGCAGCGCGGTGATTTTCTTCTCCCCACCCTGCGCGTTGATCTGCGCCATTTCCAGCAGCG
>JADLAP010000017.1 GCA_020848195.1 Phycisphaeraceae bacterium | reverse complement strand
CTGTCCATCCCGTACCCGGCTCAGCAACGCCAGCCGATCCCGTTCCCGTTGGCTCATCTGGATTGTCCCCATGAGGGGACATTTCTACTTCAGTCCAAGGGGGACATTTCTACCCCAGTCCCAACATCGGCCCGATTGAAGTTTGACGATTCCGGCTGCCGATCGTAGGATCATCACGTCCTGCACTTCGTGCTTGGCCCGTAGTTCAACTGGCAGAACGCCTGACTCTGGATCAGGAGGTTCCAGGTTCGATTCCTGGCGGGCCAGCTTTCTTCCAACGAGGGATCACGACCTCACGGAAGAAGCGTGCGGTGACGGGTTTCCACCGGCCGTGACGGACACTGCCGGCGAAGTCGGCGGGCGGGGCAGGGGCTTCCCCTTCTCAAGGGATAGGTTCCCACCGGACTTTGGCGTACGATGATCTCGTCGCTTCCCGCCATCGGATGTCGATTTTTCGTGACCCATGGCCGCGACATCCATAATGTCACGATGTTTATCGTGCCCACTGCAACATGTATTGGTGATTATTGGTACAATCCCCCAGTGAGGCTATACCAAAGGATTGATGAGGGTCATTATGGATAGGGGAATTCCGGTGAAAGAACCCATCTGGGTCCACGGACGGGTGCCCAACGGTTACTGGTCCACGCGAACGAATCGGCTGAAGTACCTGAACTGGCTGGGCAAACGGCTGAAGTTCGCCAAGCTGGAGGACTGGTACGGCCTGACGCGGACCAGCTTTTCCCGCAACTACGGCGGCGGTCTGCTGGCGACGGTATACCGCGACTCGCCGATGGCGGCGCTTCGCGATCTGGCGCCGAACTACGCCTGGAAACCGTGGCTGCTGTCCAGCACGCCGCAGCGTTACTGGCGGGACATCCGCAATCGCCGCGCGTTCATGGACTGGCTCGGTCAGCAACTGAAGTTCCGCAAGCCGGAGGACTGGTACGCTCTGCGGGGCCAGGACGTCCGTCGCTTCGGCGGAGCCGGGCTGCTGCACAACATTTTCGGCGGCTCCGCCATGGCGCTGCTCCGCGACTACAAGCCCGACCGCGACTGGAAGCCGTGGCTGATGGCCAGCGTGCCCCAGCGGTACTGGCACAACGCCGACAACCGCCGCGCCTACATGGACTGGCTGGGCAAACGCCTGAAGTTCACCAAGCCGGAGCACTGGTATCAGCTCCGCGCGCCGCACATCGAGAACAACGGCGGCATGACGCTGCTTCAGTCCCGCGCGGGCAACTCGCCGCAGCGCCTGCTCCGCGAGTACATCCCCGGCATGGACTGGCATCCCTGGCTCTTCCCCCGCGTGCCCCGCGGCTACTGGACCAGCCGCGAGAATCGCCGCAGTTTCGTGAAGTGGCTGGCGGAGCAGTTGGGCCTGTCATCGCCGCGGCAGTGGCAGGACATCACCGGCCCCGACATCCGCAAATTCGGCGGCGGCGCGATGCTCAACCTCATCTACCACGGCAACGTCACGAAGCTGCTCGAGGATTGCACGCCCGCGCAGCGGACGAAGGTCAAGCGTTCACGCGCACGACGAAACCGCCGCGCGCTGCGCGCCGCGTAAGCCGGCGATTCAATGTCCGTATGTCCAGGTCCGAATGATGAATAACGGGACGCGCGGGCAGTCTGCCCGCGGCTGTGAATGACCGTTGCGTCTTGTTTCGCCATTCGGATGTGAATCTTCGGGCATTTCCCCACTCAGTACCTGCCGTGCCGGTCCAGCAGTTCGATGATGAAACGGTACGTGTCCCAACTGACCTGCGGCGGGACGGAGTGGTCGCTGTAGTAGCAGTAGCCGCGTTGCGCCATGCCGGCCTCAAGCTTGGTGCGAAGCTCGTGCTCCACCCGGGCCAGGTCGTTGGTGGACGCCACGGTCATGTCGATGTTGCCGATGAACGCCAGTTGCCGGCCGTAGCGCGGGGCGAGGTCGATGACGTTCATTCCCGCCTTGGCCTCCAGGGGCTGGAGCGCGTCGAAGCTGCCTTCGACGAAGATGTCCATCAGGCTGCGGACGTCGCCGTCGGTGTGGTAGATGAAGTTCATGCCGCGTTCGTGGGCCCACCGGCACATGCGGCAGTGCTGGGGCCAGATCAGGTCGCGGTACATTTGTGGGGAGAAGAACGGGCCGTTCTTGTAGCCGATGTCGCCGAAGACCCAGACGGCGTCGGCGCGGGATTCGCCGTGTCGTTCGAGAATCGCGGCGAAATCGGCGAGGATCAGGTCCGTGTAGGTCGTCGCCATGTCCAGCACCCATTCGGGTTCCAGCGCCATGGCGGAGAGCAGGATTTCATCGCCGGCGAGCTGGCGCATGGACTCGAACGCTTCGAGGCCGCAGAGGCAGTTGAACATGTTCGCCTGACGTCCAGCCGCCAGGGCCGCCGCGCCAGCCGTGACGTTCGCCGAACGGTCGGCTTTCAGCAGCGCGGGCTTGTACACCGCCTCCCACTTCTCCCGGCTGTCGCAGTCGAAACTGACGTGTTCGGGCGTGCCGGAGCGGTCTTTCCAGACGCGTTCGATCTTGCCCTCCGGCCCGCGAACCCACTGCGTCTGCTGGTCCTCGCGGATCACCTCATGCCGGCCCGGAAACGGCACGGGACTGCTGAAGCCGATCCAGCGGAAATCGCTGCCGAGCGCGATGTATGCTTCCACCACGCCGCCGGCGAAGCCTTCCCGCTGCCACCTGGCGATCGTCTCCGGCCAGAAGTAGTCGTGCCGCGGCACACGGTCGTGATCCTGTCGGGCAAACATCCGACGCACACGTTCCACGCTGGTCAAACTCACGGTCATGACAGGCCTACTCCCATGAATCCACTTACAGGGTTCCGCTGAGCAATTGCCGGGCGATCCGCGGAGCGTCGCCTGGCAGCACTTGATCATGGGCCAGACGGCGGGCGATCGCGGCGGCGACGGCTTCACGGTCGCCGGGGATCGTGCGTGCCCAGTCCATGCATGTCTGACGCAATCCGCCATGCACATGCCGCCATGCGAAGCCGTCGCCTGCGTTGCCGTCGTAGACATAGCGATGCCGGTTCCACCAGCGGACGATGTGCGCGACGGCGTCCGCGGCGGCGTCGAGACATGCGGGCGAACCATCGGCCGGGGCTTGCGTCGCCAGCAGCGCGAAACGCCTCGCCGTCACGAAATCCGCGAGAATATGCCGGTAATTCGCTTCGCCACCGGGGATCAGCTCCGCCTGAGCCGCCTTGAGTTTCGCATCGCGCAACTGGTCCGGCAGTTCGGCGGGCAGATCGGCCCATTCGCGTGATAGACAGCTCCACGCGGGAATGAGCAGTTCGGCCGGGCCGCCGAGAAAGTCCGCCAGGTCGCGCAGCACCTCGTCGTCCGTGCGATCGAGGTACGACAAGTCGGTCGCGCCGCGGGCGAAGAAAAACAGATTCGGTATCGCCATCACCGGCTGCTGCGCGTTGCCCATGACACCCTGGGCTTGTCCCGCGTATTTCGCTTCCTGCCTCAGCACGCGACGGATCGCGTCGAACTGGATCACCACCGCCGGCGGCGTCGGTTCAAACTCGATGATCTCGTACAGCATGAGCATCGACCGGTCGATCAGGCCTTCCTGTTCGGCGAGGTCGAGATTCACCCGTCCGTTGGCGTGCGTTTCGGTGAAGCTGCGGCCGGGCAGCATGGCCCATGGATCGGGCATGTGCTGCCTGAGCAGTTTCATCACCGGCCGAACCAGCGGTTCCAGCGGCTCTTGCCACGGACCATGTTTCGCCCAGTCGCCGCCCCAGCCGGACCAGATCCACGGGATCAGCTTCTGCCGGTGGGGATGCGTGCCGACGCGGCTGAGGATTTCACGATCCGCCAGGAAAACGCCGAGAAATTCGCGTGGATCGGCGTTGGGATAGCTGCCCGGATCGCCGTCGATGGTGACGTAGCCGTCGGCGTTGTTGAGGATCGCCAGCAGACTTTCGCGGTGCTGGAGAAACGCCTTGCGCTGCGCGGGATCGTCCAATCGCACGTCGATGCGGTAGGGATACAGGTGACGCTGAAAGAGCGGCCGGCTGCGGATTTCGGGCTTGGCCATCACGTTGGCGCAGAGCGTGACCCACGCCTCCAGCCCCGCGGCCTGCGCGTCGGCCACGGTGTCGCGGAACCGGCGGATGTCGGCGGCATCGTCATCGGACAGCGGCGCGGGCGCGGCCTCCAGCGTGGGCCACATCATCACCGTGGTCATGCCCATCCGCCGCAGAAGCTCGAACATCCGCTGGTAGTCGCCGCGTCGCCATCGCTTGACGGCAAAGGGATATTCAAACTCCCAGCAGGCGTGGAGGTAGAACCCTCGCCGCGCAAATCCCGTGGGCTTGTCCATGATGCCGGCTCGCTTCGCCAAAAACCCAAGTGTAGGCCCGGCGGGGATCGGCAACAGGGATAAGCGTCCGGTTCAGGTGCGTGATCGTCTGGTCGCGGATCAGCCCATTTTCACCGTCACATGCTGATGACGGATGGCGAAGACCTTGCCGGTGTCGCCTTCCTCGGCGCACTGCCGGAAGAACCGCTGGAGGTCGGGCGCGCCCAGCACGACGCCGCGTCCGACGAGCAGGCCTCGTGCCTGGTCCTTGTCGCCGGCTTCGACGATCTCCTTCGGATACATGCGACGCGAGCCATGCACGACACATGCGGCCTTGAACGTGAACCCGCCCGCCCCCACCGCCATGGCCCGCACGTAGTTCGCGTCTTCCATCCGCTGAAGCGGGAAGGAGAAGCGGATGACTTCCTCCGACACGGGCTGAGCGCTGGCGCTGTTGAACTGGACGAGCCAGGAATCGTCGAGCTTGGTGAACTGCCGGCCATCGGCGGAAACCGACACTTCCAGCTTGGGCAGCGCGGGCGAGCTGTTGAGGACATCGACGATGAGGACGGGCCTGGCCAGATCGCAGCCGGCCTGCTGGTCGGGGCTTTGCAGCCGGGCGATCTCGGCGTCGAGGAGGTCGGCTTCCTTGCGAAGCTGCGCCGGCGTCGGAGCATTGTCGTCGGCGTAGCGGTCGTGGTTCCACTGATCGTGAAGCTGGCCGGCGAGTTGACGGGCTTCGTCGGGCAGCGGCATGACCACGGCGGCGGCGGCCTGGTACTTCCGATCCCCCGCCAGCATGGATGCTTCATTGAGCCGCCACCGCTTGTCGTACTGGTAGGAGAGCCAACGCGCGGCGGCGAGGATCGCGGCATGGTCCGGGTGCTCGCCATCGAGCAGTTCCACCAGCCGCTGCCGCAAGGCGTGGACCTGTTGGGCGCGGCGTTTGTCTTCGGCGACCTCGTGGCCACTGACCATGGAGGCCACGGATGCGGCGCGGGTCCACCGCATCGCGCCCGATCCGTGGATGCGAAGACGGCCGATTTCCAGCAGGATGTCCGCGAGTTCCGGCTTGCCGTACAGATGCCGGCAGGAATCCTCCAGCAGCGTTTTCGTCGGCGTGTCGGTCCCGGTCCAGAACATTTCCGCCATCGCGCCTTCAGTGGCCGACGACAAGCGGATATTGGTCTTGGACAGTTCCCATTGGGTCACCATCATGCCGGTCATGTGGTTGTCGAGCAGGTAGCGTTGCCAGCTTCTCGCGTTGTCCACGCACTCGGCGGGATCGTTGATGGGCATGATGGTGGTGAAGACGGAGCTGGGGCAGCCCCAGGCTTCCAGGCCGTGCTTTTTCCAGAGGGCCATGGTGTCGAAATCGGCGAAGTTGTAGAGTTCGACGCGCGGGGTACGGGGAAAGACGTAGTAGTACCAGTCGAAGAGCAGGACGCGTTTGTCGAGCTGTGCGGCGGCGTCGGGGTAGTAGTAGAACATATCGCTCCAGATGCCGGGCCTGCATCCGACTTCGGCGACGCAACCGGCGACGAAGTTGGCGTGCTGGACGAAGATGCCGCCTTCGCCGATTTGTTTGCGGCGCGGGGAGCAGAGCGGGCACTGGCCGATCATCATCGACTCGTCCATGCCCAGATGGATGATGCCGCTGGTGGCCAGCGGAGCCACGTCGCGGATCATCTGGTGGAGCATTTCCTGCGTGCGGGGATGCGAAGGGCAGAGGACGCCGGAGATATGTTCACGTTCCCGGCCTTCGTCGAGTTCGCGGTAGTCGGGATGGTGGCCGACCCAGGCGCAGTGGCCGAGGCTCTGGATGGCGGGGATGACGGTCATGCCCAGCCGCCCAGCCGCATCGACGACGGGCAGGGTCTGCTCCAGCGTCCACGCGCGATGGCGCGCCAGCTTGGGATGGCTGTCGAACCGGAAGGCGTCTTCGAGGTAGAACTGCAGGACGTTGTAGCCCATGCCGGCATAGCGGTGCAGCAGGGAGAGCACGGTGTCGGGCCGTTCGATCACCCGGCCGAGGTCGATCTGGATGCCGCGGTAGCGGAGTTTGGGCGTGGAGGAGAGGTATCCGCAGGGCATGGCGTCGCCGCGGCAGAGCTGTTCGACGATGTTCAGGCCGCAGCGGATGCCGGCCACCTCGGCGGCGTCGATCGTGACGCCGCCGGGACTGATACGGATTTCGTATCGCTCGTCGAGGGTGCGGTCGGTGCCGGCCACATCGGTCTGGCGCAGGTCGATGCGCGTGACGCCGTCGGGCTTGTGGTGCAGATGACGGGCCAGCGAAGCGAGCTGCGCCGCCAGCGGTCCTCGCCAGGCCGGGGGCATCCGCGCATCCAGCGCCGAACCCAGCGGCATCCGCTCGGGCTGAGGCTCGCGCACGGCGGGCAGCGGAAACAAAACCTCGAACGAAGGCGACATTTCCATGGCAATGTTCCTGAAAGTGGGCGAATGAAGCCGCGCAACATACCCATGCGCGGGCGGTGTTGTCGAATGCCCCGTCATGCCCGGCAAACCAATATGAAGCAACATTCCAAAGACCTGAGGGAAAGCCTTGACCTCGGCTCCGCAGTTATTGATAATCAGTTCAGACGAACGATGGACCGATCCGCGGCCTGACCAGCCACGATCCACGCGAAAGGAGGCGGGAGCCAAACAGACCATGAAGCAGATACTGGTGGTTAAGAGAGAAGGCCGAGCGGTCGGCTCAAGTTGACGCGATTATTCGTACCATATCTCACTCGCCGCTCGGTCTTTTTTTATGCGCCTATTTCTTCCGCCGCGACACGCGGCGGCTCGCGTTTGGCTCCCTGATAAGATGCGGACATGACCGTCACCGACGACACCCCGTGGCTGCGTGTCAGCCGACATCCCGTCATTGCCGCCATGCTCACGGAAGTGCGCGACGAGCGCACCGCCTCGGCGCGGTTCCGCCAATTGCTGGCGGGCATCGGACTGCTGCTGGCCTACGAAGCGACGACCGATCTGCCGGCGGAAACCGTGGGGGTTCGCACGCCGATGGAAGGCTGTCAGGGCGTGACATTGCCTTCGTGCCTGACGATTGTGCCGATCCTTCGCGCGGGGCTGGGGCTGGCCGAGGGTTGCCAGCAGTTGTTGCCGCAGGCGCGGGTGGGACATCTGGGGATGTTCCGGGACGAGAAGGCGCTGACGCCGGTGAGCTATTACGAGAAGTTGCCCAAACATCTGGACCAGGGACGGGTGCTGCTGGTGGACCCGATGCTGGCGACGGGAGGCAGCGCGGCGGCGGCGGTGTCGCGGCTGCGAGAGCGCGGCGCGAAGGACATTCGGCTGCTCTGCCTGATTGCCGCGCCGGAGGGATTGGAATGCGTGCATCGGTCGGACGGCGGGGTCATCATCCATGCCGCGGCTGTGGATCGGCAGCTCAATGACAAGGGGTACATTCTGCCGGGGCTGGGGGATGCGGGGGATCGGTTGTTTGGGACGTTGGAGTAAAACGTCAGAGACATTTTTCGATCAGGTAGCGAGCGGCGTCTTCGATGCTCAAGTGGGTGACGTCGAAGACGTGGTCGGCGACGGCGCGGTAGGTCGGTTCGCGCTGGTCGAGGACGTGGCGGATTTCGTCGATGCCGCCGCCGAGGCTGGTCAGGTTCGGTCGGGCCTGGGCGGACTGCGTGTCGCCGGCGATGCGGCGGTGGAGTTCCTCCGGCTCGCAGCGGAGGTAGATGCGAATGGCGTGGGCCTGTTCGACGGCCTGCCGCGCGCCGGGCTGCATGAGCGTGCCGCCACCGAGGGCGATGACGTGGTCGTCTTTGGCGCACAGTTCGGAGGCGACCTGGACTTCCATCGCGCGCCAGGCCGGTTCGCCGTGTTGCCGCCAGATGTCCGCGATGGCTGCGATGCCGAACCGCTGGCAGCAGACGACATCGACATCGGCGAAGGTTTTCCAGAGTTGGCCAGCCAGCAGCTTGCCGATGGAGGTTTTGCCGCTGCCTCGGTAGCCGATGAGGATGATGTTCATGGCGGGTTATGATAGCGGCATGAGCGAGGGTTCCCGCGAGAAGGACGAAGCCAAGGCCGCGGACATGAAGCTTCAGCGTCTGCGTCAGTGGCGCAACCGGCCGGAAAAGGATTTGACGCTGTCGGGCTTGGACGGCTGGTTCAACCGCCAGATCGCCCGGCCTCACAAACAGCTTGCGGGGATCATCGACGTATGGATATCGCTGGTTCCGGCGGAAGTGACGTTGCATTGCCGGCTGCAGAGCCTGATTCGCGGGGTGCTGACGGTGACGGTGGATTCGTCGCCGCACCGGTATGAGCTGGACCGCCTGCTGCGCGAGGGCTTGGAGGCGAAACTGGTGGAGGCGTGCGGGGGGACGAAGCTGCGGAAGGTGAAGTTGACGACGGGGAAGTGAAGGAATCCGTGACGATGTCGCGGCATGACGGATGCGCGCGACGTTGTCGCGGCATGAAAGACAAGACATTACGCGACGAGGGTGGCGCGGTTGCATCCCGCGGATTTGCTGTTCTGGAGCATGATTTCCGCGCGTTCGACGAGGGACATCGGCGTGTCGCCCTGCTGCGCGATAGCGCCGCCGAGGCTGATGGTGACGCTGACGCGCTGATCGGCGACGAGGAGGGCGGACTGCTCGACCAAGGCCCGCAGACGGTCGGCGACGCGTTGCAGGCTGGTGGCGTCGACGTTGGCGTGCAGGAGCAGGAACTCCTCGCCGCCCCATCGTCCGACCATGTCGAAGGTCCGGCAGGCATGGCTGAGCGTGCGGGCGATGGCGCGGAGCAGCCGGTCGCCGACCTGGTGGCCGTGCTGCCAGTTGATCTGCTGGAAGTGATCGACATCGGCCACGAGAACGCCGAATCGCCAGTCGAACCGGTGCTGCTCGGCGAGGCGGGACTCGATCATGGCTTTCATGTAGCGGTGATTGGCGATGCCGGTGACGGTGTCGAGGTAGGCGAGGTTTTCCAGTTCGCGCAGGCGGTCGAGGTCGGCCGGCTGGGCGGAACGGTCGGTGAAGGCCTCGACGGCGCCAATGACCTTGCCATCGCCATCGCGCAGGGGCACGACGCGCACGCTGACCGGCACGCGATGGCCGTCGCGGTGATGGAGGAACACTTCGCCTTGCCGACCCGCGTTGGCGTGCATCGCATCGGAGACCGGGCACTTGTTCAGGCAGAGGTTGCAGCCCTGCGCGTCGACGTGGCAGAGCACGTTGTCGCTGCAGCGTCGTCCGAGGACGTCCCTGGCGGCGAAGCCGGTGATGCGCTCCGCCGCGGCGCTCCAGTAGGTGATGCGGCGCTCCGTATCCACCATGTAGATGCCGTCGGTGAGCTGATCGAACAACTCGGTAAAATCCAGACCTTCGCCCGCCATGGTTGCCTTCCTGTCCCCCCCTGCAGTTTCTCCGTACCACCTACGGATTCACAGCTGTGGAACATCGGATCTGCGCGCGCTGGTGCGTTGCGGTTTGATTTCTCTTGCCGCCCACGTCCCATACATCGGGTGAAATACGATGGCAATTCACGATTCTTGCGAATTCGTGAAGCGGGTCGCAGGCCGTCTGGCGTGGGGAATCACTTCTTGGACGTGTCGCTGGTCGCGGCATCCGAAGCGTCGGTCGTGCTGGGCGCGATCGACCGGATATGGGGGATGCGAACCTTCATCCCGCACATGCGGCAACGAACGGTTTTACCCCGTGCGGCCTGCGGCGCGGAAAGCACCGCCCGACACTTGAGGTTGGGACAGATGACTCGAATCGCCTCTGAAGTCATCTGACAGGCTCCGGTAAAAGAAGGTTCACATGGGAAATATCGACGGAAGATCGCCGCAACTTGACGTGGAAATACGATACGGACGTCGAACGGACAAGCGATGACGACGGATAACCTCGCACGAAGGCGGGGTAGCCTCATGGCGCGAGCATCAGCTCCTGTTGTTTTCGGATCGGGAACAGCCCCACGGCCCGGAGCTGCTGATCCGTCCGCTCGGCAATCATCCCGCCGCGAGGCGCGTAAGCGGTCAGGACGGTGACCGTGCCCTTGGCCATACTCAGCTCCAGCTCGCGCACGCAGACGACGATCCACGCCTGCACGGGGCCTTTGGGCGTCGTGATCGTCTGCTTTCCTCGGACAAACACGCGATATCGGCAGGTTCCCCGGTCGCGCGGGGATCTGTCGGCGAGGTTGGTCACGGTCATGGTCGTACTCCGCGCGGGCGTGTTCTCGTCCGCGGTCAGCCGGGCGGGCAACAGCTCCAGCGGCGGGTCGTAGGTCACACGCGACTGGCTGTCGAGATCCTCATCGCTGAGCAGGTGGACAGCCCCGTCGTCGCCGATCTGCAAATGCGACGTTCGCAGCCCTTCGTATTCCACGATCCATTGATTTTTTATTTCGCGTTTTCGGCGCACGGCAACTTTCCGGCCCTGATGCGTGCCTGAGACGACGACCAGACGAACGTCGCCGGACTGCCGGCCCCAAAGCTCCGCGCCGCTGAGCGCGACGTCGGCGGGCGGCGGTGCAATCTGCTCACCCAGCGCAGCCTGCGGAACCGTGTCGGCAGGCTTGGGCGACACGCAACCGGCAAGGATCAGCAGCAGGAGCAACGCCGGCCATGGCAAACGCATGTGGCTCTTGCCCCTCTCCCTTTCAGGGAGAGGCGGGGTGAGGGTACGGCGATCAATAACGTTTTGTCCGCAACGGAACGTGCCGGTCCACGTACGCCCGACCCTCACCCTAACCCTCTCCCTGCGAGGGAGAGGGGATAAAGGCCCAATGCGCCAGCCCCGCGCCACCCCCGCCTTGGCAGCGGCGCGACATTGACGACAATGCCCGGTGATACGCGTCGGGTGCGACATCGGCGACTCCTGTCCTTCAACCACGATGCGCCTAGCATACCCGACGCCACAGGGAGATCGGCATGGGTTGGGAAGCCTGGGTGACGCTTGGAACCATCGCGCGGGTGCTGCTGGCGCTGGCGCGCAACTGGGCCGGGCCGGACACCATCCTGCTCGGCGGGCTGACGCTGCTGATGACGGCGGGGCTGTTTTCCCACGGCAAACTGCCTGCTCCGGGCCAGGCGGTCGTCGGCTTCGGCAACGAGGGATTGATCACCATCGCGGTGCTGTTCGTCGTCGCCGGCGGCCTGTCGCACACGGGAGCGATGAGCATGTTGCTCCAGCCGCTGCTGGGCCGGCCTCGCACGGTGCTCGGCGCGCAGACCCGCATGATGGGCCCCGTGGCGGTGCTCAGTGCGTTCCTCAACAACACGCCCATTGTCGCCATGTTCATGCCCGTGATCAGCGACTGGTGCAAGCGCACGGGCCTGTCGCCGTCGAAGCTGTTTCTCCCGCTGAGTTACGCGGCGATCCTCGGCGGCGTCTGCACGCTCATCGGCACCAGCACGAACCTCGTGGTCTTCGGCATGGTGCGCCACTCGCTGGCCTCCGGGGAACTGCACGACATCCACATCGGCATGTTCACGCTGACGGCCCTGGGCGTGCCGGTGGCCGTCGCCGGCATGACGTACGTGCTGATCGCCTCGCCGTGGCTGTTGCCCGACCGCGCGGGCAAACGCGTCAGCGACGAGGCCGGAAGGCGGTATGCCGTGGAAATGCTCGTCGAAACCGGCAGCGCCATCGACGGCAAAAGCATCGAGGAAGCGGGCCTGCGCCATCTCCCCGGCGTCTTTCTCGCCGACATCGAACGCCAGGGCGAACGCCTCGTCGCCGTCGGTCCCGAACAGGTCCTCCGCGGCGATGACCGGCTGTTCTTCGTGGGCAACATCGATTCCGTCGTCGATCTCCAGCGTCTCCGCGGCCTGCTTCCGGCGACGAATCAGGTCTTCAAACTCGAAGACCCAAGGCCCAATCGATGCCTGATCGAAGCCGTGGTCAGCGACCGTTGCCCCCTGCGCGGCCGAACCATCCGCGAAGGACGGTTCCGCACGGTGTACGACGCCGTGGTCATCGCCGTGCACCGCGGCGGTCAGCACCTGCGTCAGAAGATCGGCGACATCGTGCTCGAACCCGGCGACACGCTGCTGATCGAAGCCCATCCTCGCTTCGTCGATCAGTACCGACACAGCCGGGACTTTTTCCTCGTTTCACAGGTGGCCGACTCCAGCCCCATGCGGCACGACCGCGCGTGGTTGGCGCTGGCGATTCTGCTGGCCATGGTGATCGCGGTCACCGGCGGGTGGATGACCATGCTGCACGCGGCGCTGCTGGCGGCCGGCCTGATGGTGCTGACCCGCTGCTGCTCCAGCGCCGAAGCCCGCCGCGCGGTGGACTGGCGGCTGCTCGTGGTCATCGGCGCGGCGCTGGGCATCGGCGACGCCCTCAAGCACAGCGGAGCCGCCGACGCCATCGCCGATCTGATGATCGGCCTCGCCGGCCACCGTCCCCTCCTCCTGCTCATGATGGTCTACCTCACCTGCAACGTCTTCACCGAGCTGGTGACCAACAACGCCGCGGCCGTGCTGGTCTATCCCATCGCCCTGACCGCCGCCGAGCGGGCCGGCGTGTCGTTCATGCCGTTCGTCATGGCGATCATGATCGCCGCCTCCGCCAGCTTCTCCACCCCCATCGGCTATCAGACCAACCTGATGGTCTACGGCGCCGGCGGCTACCGGTTCACCGACTACCTGAAGTTCGGCCTGCCGCTGAATCTGCTGGTCATGGGCGTGGTGATGGCGGTAGCGCCGCACGTGTGGCCGTTCTGACCGATACGCAGCGCCGAACGCGGCAAGCCGCGGCGCTACATGTCCATGATGGTAAGTGGGATGGATTACCGGCGCTTCGGCGGCGCCTCGTCGTCGTCATCGTCCGCCAGCGCGGGAAGATCGCCATCGTCTTCGCCGGCATCGGCGAGCGCTTCCAGCGCGGAGATCGGATCGGCCTCGTCGGGAACCGACTCGTTGCCGGACAGTGCCGCCAGAGGATCGTCATCCTCGACGTCCATCATCGGCAGCGGAGCCGTCTCGCCGGAGTCGTCGTTGGTGTTGTCCCCCACCAGGGCGTGCAGCGCGGCCATGGGGTCCTCGTCGTCGGCAGCCAGGTCGGCGTTCTCGTCCGCTTCGTCCGCGGCTTCAAACAACTGGGCGCGACGTTCCAGGTCCGCCAGCCGGTCCTCCATCTCGTCCCCGCCCTCGGCCTCCAAAGGCTCGTCGTCATCCATCACCGGCTCGGCCATCAGCGTCGCATCCCGCGAACCGGCTACCCTGTCCCCAGGCTCAACCTCCAGTTCCGATTCCACTTCCGCCGGCATCAAATCATCCGACGCCGAATCGTCTTCCAACTCTTCCTCGCTCAGCTCCAGCCCGCTCAACGCCGCCAGATCGTCGTCTTCGTCCTTCGATTCCTCCACATATTCCGAATCCGACAACGGCTGCGGTTCCGTCTCCACCGGCACGGACGGCGGGGCCTGCTTGCCCTGCGACTCCAGCGTCGTCACGTCATCCATCCGCTGCGCCTGTGCGATCAGCGTCGAGGATGGATCCACCGCGCCGGGGCGGCCATTGATAATCACCGTGAAAATCACCGGCCCGACCTGGATACGGTCCCCCGGCTTCAGATATGCTTCCTTCACCCGCTTGCCGTTGCGGTACGTGCCGTTGCTCGACCCGAGGTCGCGCACCAACACCTTGCCGTCCTTCACGCGCACTTCGCAGTGGTTGCGGGAGATGGCGCTGAGCGGCACGCGGAGATCGGCGGTGTTCTGACGGCCGATGACCGTTCGCGGAGTCGTCAGCGGAAAGTCGCGCCGCGACCCGTCCGCCTTGATCATCACGAGCGATACGTCCATGGGCAGACCTGCACACATTTCGGCTTTGATCGTAACCTCTTCGCAGTTTAGCGATGCCATTCCACGGGGGCAACCGGCGGAACTTCCCGCCACCGGCCACAGCTTCGCTCCCGCCATCGACGCCCTCTATCTCCATAGCCCCTTCTGCTTCCACAAGTGCCACTACTGCGACTTCTATTCCATCGTCAATCCCGACGATCAGCCTCAGCGGCCCGCTCAATTCACCGACCGGCTGCTGGCGGAACTCGACCACCGCCTGACCCAGTTCCGCATCCTCCCTCGCACGATCTTCTTCGGTGGCGGCACGCCCACACTCCTGCCCGTACCCCTGCTCCAACGACTCTTCGACCACCTGCGCCAGCGCGGCATCACCGAACACGCCGATGAATTTACCGTCGAAGCCAATCCCGAAACCGTCACCGACGACCTCGCACGCGCCCTCGTCGCCGGCGGCGTTCGACGCGTCAGCCTCGGCGCCCAGTCTTTCCATCCCCATCTGCTCAAAACCCTCGAACGTTGGCACGACCCCGACAACGTCGCCCGCGCGGTGGACCGGCTCCGCAACGCCGGCGTCATCGACATCAACCTCGACCTGATCTTCGCCATTCCAGGCCAAACCCAGGTCATGCTCGATGCCGACCTCGACTTCGCACTCGCCCTGCGGCCAGACCACCTCAGTTGCTACGGCCTGACCTACGAACCCCATACCGCCATGACCAAACGGCTCGAACTGCGACAGTTCACCGCCATCGACGAAAACACCGAACGCGACATGTACGCGCTCGTCATGGCACGACTCGACGACGCCGGGTTCGAGCATTACGAAATCAGCAACTGGGCAAGACGCGATCCGGCGCTGCCCGTCTCGTCCCCGTCGCCCCACCGTTGCCGGCACAACCTCGCCTACTGGCACAACCTCAACTGGCTGGGCATCGGCCCCTCCGCCGCCAGCCACGTTAGCGGCTGGCGCTGGAAAAATGTGCCCCACCTCGGCCAGTACCTCGACCAGCAGCCCGAACCGCCGATGATGGACGTCGAACATCTCGACGAAGACCCGCGAGACGGCGAACAGCTCATGCTCCGCCTTCGCCTGCTCGAGGGCGTGGACCACGACACCTTGCACGCGCTGCTGCGCCACGACGACCCGCGATGGGCCGCGATCGACCAACTGGTTCAACTGGGCATGCTCGAACGCGACGCAGGCCACGTGAAACTCAGTCGCGAAGGTTTGTTCCTCGCCGACGCCGTGCTGGCGAAACTGCTGTGAGCGCGTTCCACCGTCCCGCCGCCGGGGATCAAGGACGCGCCTTGCACCAGCCGCGGGCGGACTGCCCGCGCGTCCTCGGTTTCGCACTCAGTCCGACTTGCCCGGCTGCGTCGCCGGATCGCCCAGTTCTTCCGCGATGATCCGCCGGGCGATCTCGTTCTCCGGCTCCACCGACAGCACCTTCTCGTACCACGTCTTCGCTTCCGCCATCTGCCCCTGCTTCCGATAGGCGTGCCCCAACTGCATGAAAACCCGCGCCTTGAGCTTGTCGTCCTTGGCGTTGGCGGCTGCGACCTTCAGCGACCGCGTGATGAAGTCGTAGTACTTCGGATTGTGGAACTGCGCCAGGCCCCACAGCGACATCGCGGCGTCGTAGTGGTACGGCGCGTTGTCCGGATTGACCGCACTGCCCCGCTCCAGCAGCCGCAGCGCCACCTCGTCGTCGCCCTCGCCCACCGGCATCTGTTTCGGATCGTTCTTCCAGTTCACCCAACGCGACCAGAGCAGCCACGCCGTGTCGCTGTACATCGTCCCCGCGCCAGGCTCCTTCGGCTCCAGTTCCAGATACCGATAGCCCAGGCGGATGCAATGGTCGAAGCTGCCCGGCGGATTGTCCAGGTTGCCGTGATGCCAGTAGAAATCCATCAAGGCGCAGATCAGCAAAATATCGACGGTGGTGGAAAGCTGCTCCGTCAGCCGCTGCCCGATGTGGCCTTCCGGATCGCGGTGCAGCGTCTGACGCATCGTGCCGAGGTACGTTTCGTCCGCTTCAACGAGCTGCTGCTCGCACGTCGCCTTGGCCTCCGCCAGCGGCGCGAGGTCGAACGCAGGCTCTTCGCCGGCGGAAACGGAGACGTACTGGCCGTCGCGGATCATCTGGATTTCCCGGCCGATGCGCTGAATCAGCGCCTCCGTGGCCGAACGATCCGACGCGGGCATCGTCGGCATCGCCTTCTCCGCCGCCTCGCGGAACGCCGTCATGACCGCGATGCGCCGCGACAGATGCGTCTGCCTCGCCTCGTCCGCCAGCTTCAGCGCTTCCTCCTTCGTCAGCGGCACAATCGCAGGCTCCTCCGCCGACTGCGTCGCGGCCTGCGGCGGGGACTTCATCGCTTCCTGGGATGCGCACGCGGACAGCACCAGCAACAACACGCCGAGGATGGGAAATAGCTTCTTCATATCCCGCACGATACCGGCCAACGCCGCATTTCACCAGCCTTGCACGTCCCCGCCGAAGCGACATGAAACGCATTTCATCCTGAATTCAGGGTCATTTCATATCGCCGGCTTATCGTGATCCCTGGTGCTTTGAAAATCGAGAAGCATCAGGCAGGAAGCCACGCCCGACGGCGCAGCGTAGCGCCGGACGAAGCAGGCTCCATGTTGCGGAAAGGAGATCGTCATGTTTCGCAAGCCTCTGATCGGTCTGTCGTTCATCGCCGCGCCGCTGCTGATGTTCGGCGTGCTGACGGCTGTGCCCGCCATCGTGCAGGCCGCCGACGCCACGCTCGAGCAGAAGGCCATGATGGCCGAAGGCACGGTCAGGTCCGTGGATGCGGATCAGCACACGTTCGTGCTGGCCATTCCGGACCAGGAACCGCTGCCGCTGAAGTACGACGATAACACGAAGTTCACGGACGACGGCGAGTTGCCGGTGAAACCCGACATCCTCAAGGCCGGCGTGAAAGTTCGCGTGTCGTACGAAAACGATCTGGCGACGCAGGTGAGCCTGATCCGCTGAGTCGGCGTCTCAGCGCGTCATGCACACGGGTCTTCTGGACCTTGCGTGCGGCAGACGACGGGAGCGGCCAATCGAGGCCGCTCCCGTCTTTTGTTAGGGTCGCTTTTTCCCCGATTTTTTGCGATTGTTCCGGCTTTACCGCGCTAAAATCCCCCAACGGACCGCCTGTCGCGTCACAGCCGCACACCACTATGCGAACGGGAGGACCTGCCATGCGCATCCTGACGATTGAAGACCACCCCAAAATGTCGGGCGCCATCCAGAAAGGCCTGCGGGAGCTGGGCTACAGCGTGGACGTCACGTCCAGCGGCCGCGCCGGCGAAGACATGGCGCACGCCGAACCCTACGACGCCGTGATTCTCGACCTCATGCTCCCCGACTGCGACGGCGTGGAAGTCTGCCGCAATCTCCGTCGGCGCGGCGTCGCCACGCCCATCCTCATGCTCACCGCGCTCGCCGCCACCGCCGACAAAGTCGCCGGCCTCGACGCCGGCGCGGACGACTACCTCGCCAAGCCCTTCGACTTCGACGAACTGGTCGCCCGCCTGCGAGCGATGCTCCGCCGCGGCATGGCGACCGAGTCGGCGCTGCTGCGCCACGAGAACGTCGCCATGGACCTGGCCACCCATCGCGTGGAGCGGGCCGGCGTCGCCCTCGACCTGCGACGCAAGGAGTACATGCTCCTGGAATACTTCATGCGCCACCCCCACTGCGTGCTCAGCCGCGCCATGATCGGTCAGCACGTCTGGGACATGAACTTCAATCCGTTCAGCAATGTGATCGACGTGTACGTGTCGAGTCTGCGGCGGAAAATCGACAAGCCGTTCGATGTCCCGCTGATCCACACCGTGGTCGGCGCGGGCTACCGGTTCGGCGCGATGACCGGCGACACGGAAGACGAATCCGCCGTTCCGGCCGGCGCGTCGAACCCCTAGGTCGCCGCCATGCCCTCCTTTCACCGATCGCTGCGGTTCAGGCTGATCCTGATGTTCGTGCTGATCTTCGGCCTGTTCCAGATCACGCTCAGCGCCATCGCCCTGCTGGCGCGGGAACGTCATCTGCGCAGCTATTTCGACCATGAACTGACGCTGCGCACGCAGAACATGGCGGCCAAGCTCGTGGCGTCGCAGCAGCAGTTCTTCGCCCCCACGCTGGCCCGCGCCATCAGCGAGGAAAGCAAGTCGATCTACTTCCGCGAGTTCTACGCGCAGCTCATCGACGACGAAGGCCGCGCCATCGCCCGCTCGGAAAATCTGGACGGCTACCAGTTGCCCTTCGGCCCGCGGGAATCCGCCGCCAAGCGTCAGCGACGCGAGCTGTACGAAACCCTCGCCGGTCAGGACGTCCAGAAACTGGCGGGTCACGGCCAGACGCTTCGCATGGTCACGCTCCACGTCAACGACTCCAAGGTCGAGCCGTTCTACCTTCAGGTCGCCGCCCGACTGGAGCACGTGAACCAGTCGATCACGTTCCTGCGCCTGCTGCTGGCGGTCGGCACGCCCGTGGGACTGCTCGTGGCGGCGATGACTTCCTGGCTCGTCGCCGGCCACGCGATCCGCCAGATCGACGCCGTGTCCAACCTGATGCGCCAGGTGACGCCTGGAGATTTGAGCCGGCGGCTGGCGGTGGGCCATCCGTCCGACGAGATCGGTCGCATGGTCCGCCACGTCAACGACATGCTCGACCGTCTCGAAGCCGGCTTCCGCGCGCAGGAATGCTTCATCCAGGACGCCTCGCATGAACTGAAAACGCCGCTGTCCGCCCTGCTGACCGAAGCGCAGGTACTCAAGCTTTCCCCGCCTTCGACGCGGGATTTCGGCCATTTTCTCGACAGCGCGGAGGAAGAGCTGCGCCACCTCGGCCGGTTGGTGGCCAGCCTGCTGCTGCTGACCCAGATGGACGCGAAGGACGAGATGACCCGCCGGGCCGTCTACGTCAACGACGTGGTGGTCGCCGCGGCGCAGGAAGGTCAGCCGCTGGCCCGCCAGCGCGGCGTGGAGGTCACGCTGAAACTCCCCCTGTCCGACGATGACCACGACGACGAACCCGTCTGTCAGGGCGATGAACAACTGCTTGTCGCCCTGGTCAGCAACCTGATCCGCAACGCCATCCGCTTTTCACCCGTCCTGGGCGAAGTGGCCGTCACGCTGACGCAGACGCCGGATGCGATCCGCATCGACGTCGGCGACGAGGGGCCGGGCATTCCGGAAGCGGTGATGCAGCGGATCTTCGATCGTTTCGCCCAGGCCCCGCAGCCGGACCCGCGGCGCGGCACGGGACTGGGCCTCTCCATCGCGCGGAACATCGCCGAACTGCACGGCGGAACCCTCCATGTCGCCAACCGCGAACCCCGCGGCGCGGTCTTCAGCGTCACGCTGCCTCGGGAACAAACCCCGTCCTCGGCCACATGAAGCGGATTTCATGCGGACTTCAGCCTCGATTCATCCCAACCCTCTACCGTGATGGATGAACACCGCCGAAGGTTCGCGTATCGAACCGGAGGCCCAACGAGGAAAGGAGCATGTCATGTTGACCGACCAGAAACGATGGGCGACGTTGACTGTTGCCACCGTGCTCGGGGCTGGCGCGCTGCTGTGGACCGGGTGCGAAGATCATTCCAACGACACCCAGCCGATTGCGCCGGCGACGCCGAACCAGGCGACCCCGGACGACGGCGCCACGCCTGCAACGCCCACGACGCCTGCAACGCCCGCGACGCCTGCAATGCCCCAGACGCCGTTGCAGGAGAATCCATCCGCCCCGACGCGGTAACGTGACGTTCGGGAACGGATGACGACAACGAGCCGGAAGTGTCAGCGACGGCCCTCCCGCGAATCAGCCGTGAGGGTCGTCGCAGGAGGACCGTCGCTGACGCTTCCGGCTCGTTTTGCACAGAGGAACCGTCGCTGACGTTGCGGCTCAATGGCGGGATCGCGCGGCGCGTTTTTTTCAAATCGCATTTTTCGGGTTTTTTGATTCACAAGCGGCGAAACAGCGCGACAAGTCGCGGCGAAACGTCAAGAAAATCCATCACCGTTTGGCGACGCTGCGGAGCTGCTCGGCGAGCAAGCGTGCGATGGCTTCGACGATTTCGCCGCGATGTTTGCCCGCCAGCGCCAGCGCGAGCTGGGACTCCATCAGGCCGTAGGGGATGCCGGTGTCGAACCGCTGGCCTTCGATGGTGCAGCAGTGGTAGCCGTCGGGGATAAGACTGGCCCGCATGTATTCCTGGGCATTGGTGAGCTGGATTTCGTTCTTTTCGCGGATGTTGTAGGTGATGTGATATTCGATGGCGTCGAAGATGGCGGGCGGGAAGACGTGCATGCCGAAGTGGCCGAGGTAGAGACCGGGGGGCAGGCCGTGGGTGGCCAGGCGTTCGGCGGCGTATTCGGGGGTGGGCTTTTCCTTGATCGCGGTGACTTTGTACAGGCCGTGCGCGGGATCGGTGACGACGCCCTGGATGACGCCGTAAAGATGCAGATCCTTCGCGGCGGTGGTCTGCACAGCCGACATCGCCTTGGCTCCGCTGGCCAGATGCTTACCGATCAATTGCCTGGCGCAGTTGTCGCCGTTGGCGGAGATGTAGATGTGGTCGCCGAGCATGAGGAGGAAGGGATCATCGCCGACGAACTTGCGTGCCTGGAACACGGCGTGGCCGTAGCCTTCGGGCGTGTCCTGGGCGACAAAGTGCAATCTTTCCCCGAATTCCTGCAACTTTTCCGACTGGAGGATGGCCCAGTCCTTGCCGCGGAAGGCGCGGAGGGTGTCCTCGCTCATGCGCTTGAAGTACTGGCGGTACTGCTTCTCCTCGCCGGGCTGGGTAACGATGCAGATTTCCTCGACGCCTGCGGCGATGGCTTCCTCGCCGATGATCTGGATAACGGGCTTGGCCAGGCCGTCGGTATCGACGAGGGGGAACATTTCCTTCTGCACGGCGGAGGATGCGGGGTACTGTCGCGTGCCACGTCCTGCGGCAGTGATGACGGCTTTGCGGACTTTGGTCATGGTATGGGTCCTTGGTGAGTCGGGAAGAGCGCGACAAGTCGCGGCGCTTTGTACAGAGGGATCAATCAATCAATGACTTTGCCGCGGAAATCGCGTTCGAGCATGGCGCGGGTCTGTTGTTCAATGGCGCGTCCGGCGTCGGCGTCATCGGCGGAAAAGTAGGAACGAACGACCCCTTTTTCATTCGTGGCGACGCGGAGGTAGCCGCTGTACCAGCCGGGATCGAGGCGCACACTTCCGGGGGTCAGATCGACGCCTTTGGAGATCACCGTGCCCTGAAGGTCGATGCCGTCGGGCGTGTGGGTGACCTTGCTTGCGCCTTGCCCGGTGAAGTGGTCCAGCACAGCCGCCATGGCGCGGTCGCGGACGGCGTCGTCGGCGAACTGATAGTTGAACTCGCCGGTGGTGAAGACGCGGCCTTCGAGTTCCCACAGACGGTCGAGCAGCTTCGGATCGCGCTTCACCGCGCCGAGGAAGAAGAGCACGGTCATGATGGAGTTTTCGCTGGAAACCGCGAGATTCCCGAGCGTAATGCGGTGGTAGTAATGCCCGGACTCCTCGGCGGCGGCTGGCGCGCCGATGCGGGTCATGTAGTCCTTGATCTGGGAATGGCCGTTACGGAAGAGCACGGGCTGGACGCCGAGCTTGCCCCACTGGGCCAAAGCAAGGGGACTGACCTTGGGGTCGTACAGCACGGGCAAAGGCGTTGAGGCATGGGCGACGCCGCAGGCTTGCAGAATGGGCACGGTGACGAACCCGGCCGTGAGGATGCCTCGTGCGTCGCCGAAGACCATGCGGTCGCCGTCGCCATCGACGCCGAGAACGACATGCGCCTTCTCTCGCTGCGCCAACTCGATCGCCGGCTTCATCTTGCCCTGACTGGTGGGATTGGGCGAGCCGGTGGGGAAATGGCCGTCGGGGATCAGACGCAGGGGCAGCACTTCCGCGCCGGCCATTGTGAGCGCGGTGAACAGTTCAGGTCCGGCGCTGCCATGGAAGGCATCGAGCACGACCTTCAGCCCGCGCAGGTCGCCGGGCGAAATGTTCGCGGATTGCAGGGAAAAGGCGATGTATTCGCGGGTGAGGTCGAGCAGTTGCAGCGAGGAGCCAGGCCGACTGGGGAACGTCTGGCCGTTGTGATACAGCTCGCGGACTTTGGTCAGGCCTCCGAGCGGGCCGCAGTCGTAACCGATGGCCTGCACGGTGGGCACGGTGAACTTGACGCCGATGTACGGCGAGGGATTGTGCGAAGCGGTGATCGCCAAGCCCATGGTGGCTGGATGCTTTTGTGAGACATGCAGCGCTGCGAAGTAGCCCTGCGGCGTGCTGACCGGCTCCGGTCGGACAAACACGCGAAAGCCTTGTCGCAACGCTTCGGCGACGCCGAGTTCCATCACGTGCCCGGCGGCGAGTCGCGCGTCGCGGGAGAAGACCACCGTGTCCACGCCGATCAGCCGGCCATAGGCGCAGGTGGCGGCGAAAAGGCGCGTAACCTGGGCGTCGTCGAACTCGTGCGACTCCCAGCGTGCGTCGTACACCTTGATGGGATCGGCAGCCGCGGAGGCGGTGGCGTTCATGGCGATATTCCTGGCTGAGGTTGGCGTTACGTGGACAAGGTCCACTCACACGGGCCGGTCAGACACGCGCCGGGACTGCTGCCGTCAAAGAGCATGGTTTCCCGGCCTGTTTGTTGCTGGTATTGCTGACGGATCAGGTTCAGACGCCGGCGAGCAGGCGCATCGTCACGCATGAGGACAGCCACGGTTCCGCCGCAGCCGCCACCGGTGATCTTGGCTCCAAAGAATCCCGCATCCGGCCCGGCTTCGCGGAACAGGTTCACCAGCACGTCCGTCATCGGATGTCCCAACCTGGCGCAATCGCGGTAACTGTCGTGACTGGCGAGCATCTCCCGCCCGGCAAGTCACATGGCATGATGCGCATCGCTGTTCGACGCCGACTCAATCGCTACGACGAACCGCCGCACCCGCGCCATCTCCAGCACGTGATGCGTCGCGGCGGCGCGAACGTGGTACGTCCGGTCGGGCTTGACCGTGGTCACGGGATCGGCGGTTTCGTGAAATTGCTCGAGAAAAGCCCGGCCCGTCATCTCGGCGGGCAGGTGCGAGGCCAGCTCGGAGCCGAACCGTTCCACATCGACATTGGCCAGCCAGCGGTCGCGGCAATGCGCGGGACATCGCAGGAACAAGATGCGCTGGGCCATGAAGGCGGCGACGCGGGTGTCGGTGTAGGGATCGCCGGCGACTTCATGCCGGACGCCGCAATGAACGCCGACGACGGTGAAGCCGGCCGGCAGATGCACGTAACCGCGAAGCTGGGCGGGCAGACCGGCATCATCCGGCTGGCACAAAAGCTTGAGCATCGCGCCGGGTCGGCCCATCGCGGAGGCCACCTGATCCATCACGCCGCAGGGCGCGCCGACGATGCGGTTCTCCACCGTCTGGCACGCGGCGGCCAGTTCCATCGGCGAAAGCTTGATATTCAGCAGTGAAGACCAGGCGAGCATGGTCGCCACTTCCACAGCCGCGCTACTGGAAATCCCGCCGCCCAGCGGCACATCGCTATCCAACATCAGCGTCGCCGCGCCGACGGACGTTCCCCTGTGTCTCGCCAGCCACCAGCCACAGCCGATCATGTAGCCGGCCCAGGCATGGTCGCTGCCCAGTTGACGGCGAAGCTCGTGAGGATCGTCCAACTGAAGCCATGCCGCGGGAAATCGTGCGGTCTGACCGAGTTGCCGGCTATGACAGACCACCATGCCGTCCTCACGCGACTGCACCGCCACGGCGGCGGCTTCGGCCAAGGGCATCTGAGCCACGAGCGAGCCGCAATAATCCGCCACGCCGCCCATGACATCCAGCCGGCCCGGCGCTCTCGCGGCGATGACCCGGCCCGGCGCGAAGATCGCAGCTTCCGACAACGCGGCACGCAGCCTCGACAGCGGCGGCAACAGGCCTTCGGCGGCGACTGTGGAATCGCATGTCGCGGCACGGGTCACGCGGAGGTCTCCTGACCCGACAAGCGGATGCGCTGACCATCGACCGGCATCAACACCCGGTCAATCGCCGCGGCGATCAAACCCGCCGACCAATGCCTCGACGACCAGCGACAGGCGATCTGGCCGAACCGCGACCACATCGCACGCCGGGCCACCGCCTCGGACAGCGCATCCGTCACCGGATCGCCCAGTTCCATCAGCGAGCCGGTCATGACCAGTTCGCCGACGCCGAGCACGTTCATCGCGCCGGCAATCACCGACGCGGCGTGATCCAGCGCCTCGGTCAGCCAAGGCTCCACGCCGGCATGCTTCACGTGGGCAGCCAGCGCGGTCCATGACGGCGAAGCGATGTCCATGCGCTGGCCAAAGGTTTGCACCAAACCGCCGCGGGAAACGAGGGTTTCCAGGCATCCCACGCCGCCGCAGCCGCAGGGCCGCTCGTTGCCCGGCGTCGGGGTGTGACCCAGCTCGCCGCTGAGCGGCAACGGCCCGGCATACAGCCGCCCGCCGATCACGGCCGCGGAACCGACGCCTTCGCCGAAATCCACCAGCAGGAAATTCTCCGACGCCGGCTCCATCGCCTGCTCACCCAAGGCCAGCGCGCGAATCTCCTGAACCAGCAACACCGGAACGTTCCAGCGCGGACACGCCTCGGCCACGATCGCGGGCACGTCCACCTTCGCGCTCCAATGCAGGTTGGGACTGAGCAGCACGCGACCGCCGGCTTCATCCACGACGCCGGGAACGCTGACCATGACAGCCCATGGCGCATCAATGCTGAGCGTTTCCGCGGCGGAAGTCAGCCGTTTGGACCACAGGGATGGGCGCGTGGACGTTTCAAAGGTCGTATCCCATCGATCTTCCGCCGCGCCGGCTACGGGCAACGCCGCCAGACGCGTGTGCCGCACGCCCAGTTGCACGACGATGACGCGCGGCGTGGCGCAACTCAGTCGCAACATCCGGCCCGGCCGGCCGACAATAAGCGAGGGCTTGGCATTCGCTGATGCGCCCGCGGGTGAACCGGTCGATCCGACCGCGTCGGCGTCACATTCCTCCACCAGGCCCGCTTCGATCAGCGCCTCGGCCACCTTGCCCACCGTCGGAGCGCTCAGACCGGTCCGGACCGCCAGTTGCGCCCGTGTGGCCGGGCCTTCGCGCAGCAGCCGGCCGAAGACCGCCTGCTCATTCCACCGCCTGAGAACCGTAGGTCGTCCGTACATATTTAACAAAGTTAATTAATTGCCCACCGCATGTCAAGACCTTTCTCGCCGGGAGGATGGGATGTGACATGCCGCAGCCCGTCCCACGCGGATACGCCAAGGCCTTACAATGCGGTGGACCGGGAATCAGGGCCCTTAGCTCAGCGGTTAGAGCAGCGGACTCATAATCCGTCGCGCGTCGGTTCGAATCCGACAGGGCCCAATGGACGGATCGCGGGAAATGTGCGTGTTTTCCGCGGAAATACGGAAGTTTTCACTTACACCCGTCGCCGGCGTCATTCTCGCCGAATCCCCCGTTTGTGCAGGTTTGGGCACGCCTGCGCGGGGGTTCCAGGCAAGCGCAGGGCAAGCGCTTTCGGCGCTCGTTCCGGTCTTGCGAACTTCCTGCCGGCTCGGCGCGTCCAGGTCCGGCCCTTGTCCGGCGAAGCTCCGCGACACTCGCAGGCTCCGCGTGTAGCGGTCAACGAGAGCCAGAGACGAAAACAACTTCGCCGTTGGGGCTGGCGGCGGGATGGATGCCCACCACCGTGGTGAACCGGCACGTCAAATCGTGGGCAAAACGTGATCGATCGCCGAACTCCCACCCGGCCTCAACCAGAAAGGGAGAGGTGGAAAATTCAAATGCAACGGCCTTCAGGTTTGACGGCAGAGTTGATGTCAATCGGCGCGATGTCATTGTCGTTCCAGCAAGGCGGTGCGCACGCTGTGTGCCGGCTGGGTGCAGATCAGTGTGCCATCCACCAATGCCACGGGGCTGTCCGTGTGCTGAAGGCTCCAGGGCCCGGTTTCATCCAAGCCCAGTTCCGCCAGGCTCACGCTCACCTCGGTGGTCTGGTCGCTCCAGTTGAACAATGCACAACGAACCACGGAGCTTTTTCCCGCTACGGCATCCGTCCGGCAGGCGCGAACCTGAAACGTGTTTTCGTCCATGACGAGTCGCGGGTTGGTTGCCGGCTGCGGTTGCCGATCGCTCCAGAACGCCAGCACCTGCTGACGGGCCTGTTCGGTCCATTCCGAGGGCAGGTCGGATGTGTACAGCATGCCGCCCATCATCCCGATGGCGGTCAGCAACATCGTCTGTTCTTCGGCCGATGTGGATAGCGTCACGGGATCGAAATACGAGCCGGTGATGGTGGTGCTTTTCCCGCGCATGTAGAACACATCCGGGTCAGCTGACCACCAGATGCCGTTGGTGGCGGCCATGCGAAGCAGCACTGTCGGCAAGAGCTGACGAATGGTGTTCCAGTTGCCGACCATGTCCGGTGCGATGCGCGCGGAATCGACCAGGCCCACGGTGAACCGCCACGGATTGCCGCCGCAGGCGTTGAGCAGACAATCGGAGCCGATGGTTTCGCGGAAAAGCCGGTACTGGTCGCGCAATGTCTGGAACGTCGTCTTGCGACGATCGAACGTCATCCGTGCGTTGAAGCAATAGGCGTTAAAATCCATCTTGAATGCCCGCCAGCCCGCGGCGACGGCATCCTGCAGGAAGGAGCGAATGAAGGCTTGCGCGCCGGGGTGATCGGGATCGAGGTTGTAGGAGAGATGGCCGCCGGCCTGGGCGAATTTCCAGTTCGGATCATTGCACCAGCCCCAACTCATCTGCGTGATGGCATATCGACCGTCGGGCAAACGGGCAAACCATTGCGGGTGTTCGGCGACGATGGGATGGCTGTCCTGCACGGTCATCGGCGCCAGCCAGAGCGCGGGGATTGAGCCGCTGGCGGCAATCCGGCGGGGCAATTGCGCCCACCATTGAGCCGGATATCGCGCGTTGGGTTGCCAGTCGCCGGGAATTCGCTGAAAGCCGTCGTCAATCTGGATCATGCGCCCACCCGGAGGAATGGGCAACTGGGCGAACTGCTCAATGGCCTGGTCGATGTCCGTCGTGGTGAACTGGGCGAAGTTGCGGTACCAGGAGCAAAAGCCGGTTAAAGGACGCGGCCTGGATGGAGAACCCAGCGACTTGGCGCAGACCTTGGCCCAGTGTCGCAGGCCTTGCAGCCAATCGCCCGCCAGGATGTGCATTCGTTCCAATTCCCGTGTTTCTCCCGGATCCAAGAGGATGTTGTCCAGCAGTTGGCCGACGTAGAAGTGGCCGGCGTCCGCCCCGGCGGTACGTAGGCCAATCTCACCGAATGCAATGCCGGGGTCGGTTGCGCCAATGATCCATGCCGGGCCTGCGAGAGCCCGCAGGAATACACCGCAGTCCATGCCGCAGGACCAGTTCGGTTCATCGTAGATCGGGTCGGGCAACAGACTCTCGGCGGAAGAACGATTCCACCAATATTCCGGATGGCCTTGCACGGTTCGGATGGGCGGTTCTTCCCGCCCCATTCGGACCCAGCATTCGGTTTGATCCTGCTTGGGAATCAGACGCAGCAACGTGACGTCCTCGTAAGATTCCATCCTGCCATCGAGATAGTGGAACCGCGCCAGCTCGATCGAACGGTCACTGGTGTTGGTCAATCGCCCGCCAAGTTTCCAGCCCCCGTGGGCGAGTTTGCGGCCTTGGATGACAAGTTCCGCGGCAGAGACGCGCAAACTGAATTTCATCAAAGATCCCGCGATGTGCGGCAACGGCAAATACTCGTCCCGCCAGGCTTCCTCTCCGGCATATCGCCACACCAGCCGCGCCCGACAACCGGCGAGTCGGGAAAGATCGCCGCAGGAAAGCGTCCACTGCCCCCCTGCCCCCGACGCCCCTGATGTGAAATCCATCATGATGTTCATGAATGTCGATGCATGCTTATTCATGGCTTGTCGGTCTCGGCGAGTCATATTCACGGTGACGGCGTCACTCCAACGAACAAGTTGGAGCTTCCCACGAAACGATGCATTCACATGCTTTCGTTACTTGTTCCGTTCCACGCGCCAGCAACGAATGTGGGTCAGCAGCGCATCGTCGGCCAAGATGAAACGGATTTCCGCGACCGGCTTGCCGGCGGCATCCTTGGGCGGGATGCGGACGGGATGAAAATAGGCGTCCGAACAGAGCCAGTCTCCCTCCTTGCCGTCAACGTTGACCAACTGGATGATCAGGGATTCGGGCTTGGGAAACTTGCCCTCCACAGCCAGGAAGACGTCGCACAGTCCCTGTTCAGCCATCTTCAGACTGCCGCCAAGCGGGCCGTTTTGCTCGGGCACATCCTGAAGACGAGTCAGCTTGGCGCACGCCACGATACCTTCCGATGCCCGGCCCACGTAGGCAGACGACGCGCCGCCAGTTTTACGGACGCCCCAGTAATCGCCCTGAAAGAAAGGATAAGACTGGTTGACGCGTTCCAGGTTTTCGAGAACCACCGGGCTGCCGAAATGGTAGAAGTCTTCCTCGAACGTGAGGATGCCTGGGTGATTGTCGTGGAACGCAACCTCCAGGACCGTGCCATCCCCGGCTTCCAGCGGCACGACAACCTCCTGAAGTCCGCCGGGTTCGGTGGCGACCGACGCCAGGGGGACATTCGCTCCGGTGCGCAGGTTCGTCACCTTGACAGCATTGGGCGCCATCAGCACGCGCAGGGGCTGTGCGGAGGCGGTGTCATAGTTGACGACCGCGACAAATCGCCGGCCCGGATGCAGAGGCGACTCAAATGTGTTGACCCGAGCAGGCCGGTCGGCGAAGGCGACGGGAAATGTCGCCTGCTTCCACGACACGAGCAGCGGTTCGAGTTTCTCAATGGCGGCAAAGTCTTTGCCCATCGCCTGGCTTTGACGCGTGGGCTTTCCGCCCAGTTGCAACAGTGTGGTGGCTTCGCCGGTGTTGAACCGTTCCTTGAGCAGGGGCAGATCGGTTCGCCCTTCGTAGGATGCGGTTTCTTTTTCCATCTCGGCCAAGGCTTGTTTGTCCGCTTCGGTCGGGACCGCTTTGTCCGGCCGCCAGCCCTGGTGCGAGTACGGCATCAACAGGAAATAGATGATGCCGCGACAACCGCTGCGGATGGCATCCCAGGTCTGAAAATGCATTTCGGCGACAGTCGGCATACGGACGTTCCAGTAGGAGCCGGGTTCGCCGACCAGATTGCCTTGGTCGTCGGTCCAGTATTTGCCGTGGATGCCGGCGCAGGACTGGGGCATGATCCAGGCGATTTTCCCCGTTCGACGCGAATAGTCGCACAGGCCGTCCAACATGCCGGCGTAAGCGTCGCGCGAACTCGCGGGCGTGTTGGGGCAATACTGCGCATTGGGCGCTGCGAAAAAATAGGCTTGAGGACACATGAACCGAAACCCGCTGCGAAACGCGTAGATCACGCCCGCGCCGCCTGCTTCACTCACGACCGTGGGATGGGCCGGGGATGGATCGTACATTTCGAGTCTTTGCCGCATGTAGTCCATCTGCGGAACCCCCGCCTGGCCGACTTCCTCGCAGATCACATATCCGCCCATGGCTTTCTTGTTCTTGAACGCATCCGTGATCTGCCTGGCCAGTTCGTCGATCTTCGCCTCCGTCTCCAGAGGGGCGTTCTGTCTCGCATACATATGCCTGACGTTGCAGAAAAGCTTGAGATCATATCTGGCGGCGATGTCCAGGGCCTGGATATATTCAGGCATGCCGCCGCTGTTGGACCAGAATACGTTGCAGTGATAGGTCTGTTTCAGGTCGCGGAAAAGTTGATCGAGGAACGCGGGAATATCCTTGCCGACCTCGTCCGCATTGACCTGAACGCCGCTGACGGCCAAACCGAAATAGACGCCGCGGACAAACGTGTTTTCCGTGGATTCCGTACCTTTCACAGCATCGGTCGTTACCGCCGGAGCCGGCGTTTGGGCCAGGGACAGCGCGGCGCACGACACCAACAGCGTCAGAGCGACAAGACCATATCGAACGAGGACCATGTTTGCCCTTTCCATTCCACGCAATATGAAGATGGTTGAAAGAAACGCTTGTTGAACTTTCACACTCGGGAAGTCATGGCGACAATCTCAGTGCCAGCCTACGCCGGATTTGCTATCGCAGTTGTACGCAAGTTGACTCACGTAAATCGGCCGGCTGATGCGGGCGGCATGGCCGTCCATGTAGGACGTGTTGCAGGTTTCCCCGGTGTGCAGCAGCGGATATAAGCTTTGGCTGTCCGCCCCCGCACCCAGAACATAATAAAGCTCCTCACCGTAGTAGAACGCGTCGTTGGTGGTGGGGGCTTGCGGCCAATTCGTGCATAGCAGCAGGATGTCCTTGGACGGCTTGAACAACTCATCCTGCCGCCAGAATGGGTACGTGAACGTGCCATTGCCGTTACGGATACCAGCGTGCCTGTTCCAGATGTAGCTGCGGTTGAATGTTTTGGTGAAGAAATGATCGTAGGTGAAGCTGTAGGCCTGGTAATTCACACCCGACTGGGTCGTTGTGTCCGACGGACAGCTTAAGATACCGGTTCCGGGATCGAAGAAGTTGCCCTTCCACACCGCACCCCAACCAAATCCATCGTACGCCATGACGTACTGGCCGTTGCTCCACAGGGCGTCCCTCGCCGGCGGAACCCAGCCATTGCCCATTTCGCTGATGTAGCTGAGCACCGCCAACTGCAGTTGCCGGACATTGTTCATGCAGGACACCGCCCGGCCGCTCTCGCGGGCCGAGGACAAGGCGGGCAGCAGCAAGGCAATCAGCAGCGAAATGATGGAAATGACAACAAGCAACTCAATGAGAGTAAAAGCATTTCCCCGTCCGCATCGCGTGCCCGCCCGATCACAGGGCAAGCCGGTTTGGGAAACCAGGGTGTCACGCCTTGACCTGTTCAATGGAGTCGATTCCATGTGTGTGCGCCTTTCTTCATTGTGGGGAGATGAGTGTTTCGCTTTTGACATGAATGCCGGCGTTGTGAATCTCAAGCCTGGCCGGCAATAGGACATGCTGACAGGATTGCCCGCGGAACTGTTTGCGCACCTGTTCGATGAGCGTGCGAGCGGCTTCATGCTCGCTGGTCACGGCATACATGGCCGGCATCGGACACAACAGGTCCACCGCTTCGTTCTTGTGAAAGACCACTTTCAGGTCTTGCGGCACACGGACCTGATGTTCCTTTAATCCCAGAATGACGCCACGTGCGGCCGTATCCGGGAAAACGACCAATCCGTCCGGGCGTTCAGCCTGACTCCATAGCCGCAAAAAGGCCTCGTATCCAAAGTGTTCCTGGGGTTGACGCCGGCTCTGCTCCTCGGAAGGCGAAAGCCGCATCCACTGCTCGCGCAAGACCAGACCCAGCTTCCCCGCCAGATCAACGAACCATTCGCGGAAACCCGCGAAGTCGTGGCTTTGCCCGTCCGCGGGATGGACTTGTCGGGCAATCGGGGAAATCAGTCCCACCGAGCGGCAGCCTTGCTCCACCAATGCTCGCAGGCTCATTTCAATCAGTTGCCGCAGATCGTGGCCTACCGCATTGGGATAATTCGTCGAATCCAGAAAGGCATACGGAATCGGCAACCGGTTCTGCCATTGCAGAAGCTTGGGATTGATTTGCACGCCGATCAGGCCCTGGATTTCCCGATGTTCGGCCGCATGGCACAGTTCCGGCCATGGCTGGTCATACGCATCTTCGGAGCGTGGATCGATCCATGTCCGCGCCTCGATTCCCAGCCGCTTGAGTTCTTCACAGATCGCCGCGTAAATGGACCGTTTGAAGGCCGCATCGGGAACCTTCCAGAAGTCCGACCGGCAATAAATCCCGATGCAAGTCAGTTTCTCTTCCCGCTTCCTCACAAACGTGCCCACTCGACTGACTCGCTGCAGCAAGCCTTCCCGAACCAGCGAGCGCAGAGCCAGATGGACCGTCGGCTGGTGCGTTCCCCAGCGTTGAGCCAGTTGCTGATCGGAAGGGATTCGCTCGCCGGGCACCAAATGGCCCGTCACGATCAGGCCTCGGACATGCTCACGGATCTGTTCGTGAACCGGGCTGGGCCGTTTGAGTTCCAATTTGTCGTAAAGTGGATTCATGCTTCTAATAACCGTAAAACAAATATTATCACAATTATCAAATCCATGCAAGATCAATTTTTACATTTCACAAGTGTAAATTTTTACATTACATATAAATATTTTGGCAAGTGAAAGACCGGAATCCAATTGATTTCTCCAACGATAAACGTCTACGGATGAGCAGAATGTGCCGTGCGAATCCATGGATATCGTGAGGCCACTTGGGTGATGTCCCTTGCAGGACATCGCCATCGCCTTTACGCCTGCTGCCCACACTCAGGATTGGCGTCGGCGAAGCGATAGCCGACGCCCTGCTCGGTGAGGATGTGCCTGGGCTGGGTGGGGTGGATTTCGATTTTGCGGCGAAGGTTGGCCATGTGGACGCGAAGCTGGTGGGATTCCTCGGCGTGGCCGGGGCCCCAGACTTCGCGCAGCAGCATGTGATGGGTCAGCACTTTGCCGACGTGGGCGATCAGGACCGTGAGCAGGCGATACTCAATGGGCGTCAGATGCACCTCGTCGCCGGCGACGGTGACGCGGCGTTTGTCCAGGTCCACGAGCAGATCGCCGGACTGAAAGAGGGCGGCAGGCTGATCGCCGGCGGCCGATTGTCGGGCCTGATGCCGCAGCGCCACGCGAAGTCGGGCCAGCAGTTCGCCGACGCTGAAGGGCTTGGTGAGGTAGTCGTCCGCGCCGCGGTCCAGGGCGCTGATCTTGTCCTTTTCCTGATCTCGGGCGGAAAGGATGAGAATGGGCAGGCGCGACCACTGGCGGACCTGATCGATGATGTCCGCGCCGTCCATATCCGGCAGACCCAGGTCGAGGCTGAGCAGGTCCGGCGGCTGTGAATGGATCATCATCAGCGCCTGTTTGCCGGTTTCCGCGACATCCAGACGGTAGCCTTCGGCCGCAAGGGAAGCCTTGAGGAATCGCACGATCGGCGCTTCGTCCTCGACGATCAGGATGCGCGGCAGATCAGGCATGGTGCGCACCATCTTCCGTCTCGATGTCCGTGTCAATGCGGGGCGGCAGGCCTTCCATGGGGAGGGTGAAGACAAAGCGTGTGCCGCCGCCGTCGCGTGGCAAGGCGCGGATGTTGCCGCCATGGGCCTGGATGATGGCGCGGCAGATGGCCAAACCCAGTCCCGCGCCTCGGCCGCGATCACTGGAGACGCGGCAACTTCGGTAGAACTTGTCGAAGACCCGCTCGCGTTCGGCTTCGTCCAGGCCGGGGCCGCGGTCGGCGATTTCGACGTCCACGCCGTCGGGGGTTTGCCGTGCGGACACCGTGACCGCCGAATCCGCGGGCGTGTATTTGGCGGCGTTGTCCAGCAGATTGACCAGCACCTGTTCGATGAGCAGGCCATCCAGCGGAACAAGGCCAAGGTCGGCGGGGATCGAAGTCTCAATCGCGCGTGATCGCAAGGCCGGCTCGACACGGTGAAGCGCTGAACCCACGACTTCGTCCAGCGGTTGCCACTGTTTCCGCACCTTCAGGCTGCCGGACTCGATCCGGGTCAGGTGCAGCAGGTTGTCCACGAGCCGGGCCAGACGGTCGGCTTCTTCGTAGATGGTCCGCAGCAGGTCATGGCGCGTGGCGTCATCATGGTTCCGTTCGAGCATGGCGCTGGCGGACCCGGCGATGGCGGCCAGCGGCGTGCGCAGGTCGTGCGACACGGCGCTGAGCAGCGAACTGCGCAGGCGCTCGGCCTGGGCTTCGGCGAGGATGCGCTGGGCATCATGAGCCAGGCGATCGCGTTCCAGGGCGAGGGCGATCTGAGTGGCGAAGGATTCCAGCAGTTGCCGGCGTTCGATGCTCAGCAGATCGTCGTCGTTGAGCGGCCGCCAGCCGATGGCGCCGACGGCGACCTCCGCGCCCTGCAGCGGCAGGTACATCGCCTGCGCCGCGGGAAGGGTATCGGTGCCTCGTCCGGCGATCTGTTTGTGCTCGAACACCCAACGGGCCGCCTCCAGTTCGGCGGGGATTTCCGTAAAGCCGTGGCCCCGCCTGACCAGTGGGCGCATCGCGCCGTCTTCCACGGCGAACACGGCGATTTCTCCGCCGAAGATCGTCGTCAAATGCTCCTCGGCGGCCATGGCGATCTGCAGCCGGCCGGAGGTGTTGGCCAGCGCCTGGCTGACGCGGTACTGCACTTCCGTGCGGCGTTCCCGCTGGCGCGCCAGGCGGACCTGGTTGCCGATGCGCACGGTCAGCGCGCTGACGATCAGCGCCACCGCCAGCATGACGATGAAGGTGAACACGTAATCGCTGTTGTCCACGGAAAACGTGTAGTAGGGCCTGGTGAAGAAGAAATTGAAGAGCAGCACGGCAGCGAGCGAGGCGAAAACGGCGGGACCGCGCCCGATCCACACCGCCACGAGCACGACGGCCAGCAGGTAGGTCATGACGATGTTGGGATCGGTCATGCCGAATCGGCCGATCGTCATGCCCACGAGCGTGGCGACGCCGAGCACGCCTGCCGCGGCGATGTACGGACGCCAGAGCCAGGGCTGTTTCCCGGTTCGCGGCGTCGAAGTCTCGAAATGCTCCTCCACGCCGCGGATGACGTAGATGTCGATATCCCCGCTTCGCGCGATGAGCCGATCGACCACGGATTGTTGCCCGAAGCGATGCCACGGAGGCCGGCCCGTTTTGCCGATCACGATCTTGGTCACGTTGCGCGACTGGGCATAGCGGATGATCTCGTCCGCCACGTCTTCGCCGGTGATGGTGACGGTTTCCGCGCCGAGGCGTTCGGCGAGTTTGAGGTGCTGATTGAGGCGATGCCGGGCGCGGTCGTCCATGCCGCCGGTCGCGGCGGTTTCCGTATGCACGGCGATCCACTGCGCGTGCATCGCCGACGCCATGCGCTTGGCGGTGCGGATCACCTTGGCCGACGTGGGACTCGGCCCGACGCAGACCAGCAGGCGTTCGGTGGTGGGCCAGACCTGCGTTCGCGCGTGCCCCATCCGCGCGGTCTGCACGTCATGTCCCACGCGATCCGCGATGCGCCGCATGGCCAGTTCGCGCAGGGCGATCAGGTTCGCCTTGCGGAAAAACCGTTCGCCGGCCCGCTCGGCCTGCTCCGTCATGTACACCTTGCCGGCCTGGACCCGTTCGAGCAATTCGTCCGGCGGAAGATCAACCAGCTCCACTTCATCCGCCTCGTCAAACGTGCGGTCGGGAATCGTCTCCCGCACGACAATGCCCGTGATCTGGGCCACGATGTCATTGAGCGACTCGATGTGCTGGACGTTGAGCGTGCTCCAGACGTCGATGCCCGCGTCGAGCAGTTCCTCCACGTCCTGCCACCGCTTGTTGTGCCGGCTACCGGCGGCGTTGGTGTGGGCCAGTTCATCCACGAGGATCAGCGACGGCTTGCGATGGAGTGCGCCGTCGAGATCGAACTCGCGCAGTCTGATGCCTCGGTAGTCGATCTCCTGCTGGGGAAGCAGGTCTTGTCCGAGCAGCAGGGCCTCGGTTTCCGGCCGGTTGTGCGGCTCGATGTAGCCCAGCAGCACGTCCCGGCCGCTGATCGCCGCGGCGCGGGCGGACTCCAGCATGGTGTACGTTTTGCCCACGCCGGCCGCGTAGCCGAAGAATATCTTCAGCTTCCCCCGTCGCGCGGCATGACTCTCCAGCGTTTGCGGCTCCTGAGTCCGCAGCCGCGCCAGCATCGCCTCGGGATCGCGTAATGGCGTTTCCATGTTGGCCACGTCTTATTGTCCCGGCGGGGAGGGCAGTCTGTCGAGCGCGAGGTTGAGCATCAGCACGTTGACGACGGGTTCGCCGCCGAACATCCGCAATCCGGCGGAGTCGAGATTCCGCTTGATCAGCGGCTCAATCGCGGAAGCGGGCACTCCCCTGGCGGCGGCAACCCGGGCCAGTTGGAACCGTGCCGCCGCAGGCGAGATGTGTGGATCGAGGCCGGAGCCGGAGGCGGTGACCAGGTCGGCCGGGATCCGTTGCCCCTCGGCCAGACCATATCTGCCGATGATTTCCTTCGCCTGATCCGTGATCGCCGGATGAGTCGGCGACAGGTTGGAGCCGCCGGCGGCGCTGGCGTCATATTTCACCGCCGAGGGGCGGGGCTGGAAGTATTGAGGCTTGCTGAAGCTCTGGGAGATCAGCGCCGAGCCGATCACACGACCCTGCGCGTCGGTGAGCAGACTTCCTTCAGCTCGCCAGGGCACGACCAGCCGGGCGAACATCAGCATCGCCGCCGGATAGATGACGCAGCAGAGGACGATCGAAAGAATCACCAGCCGCAGCGAGGCCATCAGGTCTTTCATGGATGAACTCCTTGTTCAGCAGAGACCCGCGATGCAGAGGTCGATAAGCTTGATGCCCAGGAACGGCACGAGCACGCCGCCGAGGCCGTAGATCAGCAGGTTGTGCCGCAGCAGCGCATCAGCGCCGATGGCGCGGTATCGCACGCCCTTGAGCGCGATGGGAATCAGGCACGGGATGACGATCGCGTTGAACACGACAGCCGAGAGAATGGCGGACTTCGGCGACGACAGGCCCATGACGTTCAGCGGGGCCAGGTGCGGCAGCGCGACCATGAACATCGCGGGAATGATCGCGAAATACTTGGCAACGTCGTTGGCGATGCTGAACGTCGTCAGCGAGCCGCGGGTCATGAGCATCTGTTTGCCGACCTCGACGACGCCGATGAGTTTGGTCGGGTTGGAGTCGAGGTCCACCATGTTGGCGGCTTCCTTGGCGGCCTGGGTTCCGGTGTTCATGGCCACCGCCACGTCGGCTTGCGCCAGAGCCGGGGCGTCGTTCGTGCCGTCGCCGGTCATGGCGACGAGGTGGCCCTCCGCCTGATACTTGCGGATCAGTTCCAGCTTCGCTTCCGGGGTGGCTTCGGCGAGGAAATCGTCCACGCCCGCCTCGGCGGCAATGGCGGTGGCGGTGGTGCGGTTGTCCCCGGTGATCATGACCGTCCGGATGCCCATGCGGCGAAGCTCGGCGAATCGCTCCTTGATGCCGCCTTTGACGATGTCCTTGAGATGGATGACGCCGAGAACCGCCGCATCCGCCGCGACGACCAGCGGCGTGCCGCCGGAACGCGCCACGTCCCGCACCGCCTGTTTCACGGGATCGGGAAACGAGCCGCCGCGTTGGGCGACCCAGCGTTCGATCGCGTCGGCTGATCCTTTTCGGATGCAGCGGCCATCGACATCGACGCCGCTCATGCGGGTCTGTGCGGAAAACGGCACAAAATGGCCGTGCAGCTTTTCCACGTCTCGGCCGCGCAGGTTGAACCTGTTTTTCGCCAGCACCACGATGCTGCGGCCCTCCGGCGTTTCGTCCGCCAGCGAGGCCAGTTGCGCCGCGTCCGCCAGCGCCTGTTCGCTGAATCCCGCAGCGGCAATGAACGCGCTGGCCTGGCGATTGCCCAGCGTGATCGTGCCGGTCTTGTCCAGCAGCAGCACATCCACGTCGCCGGCCGCTTCCACCGCCCGGCCGCTCATCGCCAGCACGTTCTTCTGTCCCAGCCGCGCCATGCCCGCGATGCCGATCGCCGACAACAAGCCGCCGATCGTCGTGGGAATCAGGCACACCAGCAGGGCCACCAGCGTCGGTACGTCGATGCGCACATTGAAGTAGGTTCCAATCGGATACAGCGTCACGCAGACCAGCAGAAACGCGATGGTGAAGCCGGCCAGGACAATAGTCAACGCGATTTCATTGGGCGTTTTCTGTCTTGCCGCGCCTTCGACCATGGCGATCATGCGGTCGAGAAAGCTCTGGCCGGGGTCGATGGTGACGCGGACGATCAGGTGGTCGGACAGCACGCGCGTGCCGCCGGTGACGGCGCTGCGGTCGCCGCCGCTCTCGCGGATGACGGGTGCGGATTCGCCCGTGATGGCCGACTCATCCACGGAGGCCACGCCCTCGATGACCTCACCGTCGGCGGGAATCGTCTGCCCCGCCTCCACGCGAAAGACATCGCCCTTGACCAGTTGCGAGGCGAAACACTCGCCGGTCACCTTGCCCGTGCGGGGATCGCAGCGATGGGCGGTAATGTCCTTGCGCGCCTTGCGCAGCGTCGCCGCCTGCGCCTTGCCGCGTGCCTCGGCGAGCGCCTCGGCGAAGTTGGCGAAGATGACCGTCAGCCAGAGCGTTGCCGTGACGAAGGCGAAGTATTTCACGTCGCCCTGCCCGGTGACGATGGACTGGATCGTGACCAGCGTGGTCACGGCTGCGCCGACTTCCGTGACGAACATCACGGGATTGCGCATCATCGTCAGCGGATTCAGCATCGTCAGCGACTGAACGACGGCCGGCTGAAGCATTTCAGCACTCATCAGCGAGGTTGATCGTGGGGTCTGTGCAGCGGTCATGCATGATTCTCCTGCGACTTATCCGAGGGTGGAAAGGTGCTCGGCCACGGGTCCCAGCACGGCCAGGGGCATGAACAGCAGCGCGCCGACGATGAGCACCACGGCCAGCAGCACCGCGCCGAACATCCAGGTGTCCACGCGAAACGTTCCAGCAGATTCAGGCGTGACCTTCTTGGCTGCCAGCGAACCGGCGATGGCCAGCGGCGCGATGATGGGAATGAACCGGGCCAGCAGCATGACCAGTCCGGTGGCGATGTTCCAGGGCACGGTGTTGTCGCCGAGGCCCTCGAAGCCCGATCCGTTGTTGGCGGCCGCGGAGCTGAATTCGTACATGATTTCGCTCAGGCCGTGGCTGCCGGGATTGTGCAACGTGTCCAGGCCCCAGCTTGTCGTGGCGAACAGCGCCGTGCCGCCGAGGATCAGCAGCGGATGCGCCAGCAGCGCCAGCGAGGCGAGCTTCATTTCCTTCGCCTCGACCTTCCGCGTCAGGTACTCCGGCGTCCGGCCCACCATCAGCCCGGCGATGAACACCGTGATGATGATGAAAAGGAACATGTTGATCAGTCCGACGCCCACGCCGCCGAACTCGACGTTGAGCCACATGCCGATCATGGGCATCAGGCCGGTCAGCGGATTGAGCGAATCGTGCATGGCGTTGACGGAGCCGTTGGACGTGCTGGTGGTGGACACAGCCCACACCGCGCCGGCGGAGGGGCCGAAGCGAAGCTCCTTGCCTTCGAGGTTCATGGACGCCGCCACGGGCAGGTCGCGCAGCGCCGCGGCCGGCTGGGATTCCGTCCAGACCGCCGTCGCGGCAAAGCCCAGGAGCATCGTCAGCATGACGGCGAAGACCACCGCCGCGTGTTTCATGCGCCCCGTGATGTGGCCGAACATCCAGACCGTGGCCATGGGGATCAGCAGGATGGCGATGTTGCTGACGATGTTGGACGCGAAGGATGGGTTTTCCAGGGGATGGGTGGAGTTGGGACCGAAGTAACCGCCGCCGTTGGTGCCCAGTTGCTTGATGGCGACCATGGCGGCCACGGGACCACGGGCGATGGTCTGGGCCGCGCCTTCGAGCGTGGTCGCCCCGGCCGCGCCGTGCAGCGTCATCGGCACGCCCGTCAACATCAGCAGCACCGCGACCACGACGGCAAGCGGCAACAACACCAGCACCGTCGCCCGCCAGGCGTCGAGGTAGAAGTTGCCCATTGTTTTTCGTCCCATCAGCCCCCGGCACATCGCCGTCGCCGCCGAGATGCCGGTGGCCGCCGAGACGAATTGCAGCCACATCAAGCCGAAAATCTGCGAGAAATAGCTCAGCGACTGCTCGCCGCTGTAGTGCTGCAGGTTCGTGTTGGTGGTGAAGCTGGCCGCCGTGTTGAACGCCAGGGCCGGCTCCATCGCCTCCTTGCCGTCCGGGTTCAGCGGCAACGCATGCTGCGTCGTGAGGATCACATACACCAGCACGTACATCGCCAGATTGAAGACCAGCATGGACAGCAAGTACTGCTTCCAGTTCTGCTCCACGCCGGCGAATCGGCCAAGACAGCGGACGAACCATCGCTCGCAGGCCTGCCGTCCCGCCCCCGGCGAAACGGGATCCATCGCCCAGCGCAGGGTCCAGCCCAGAGGCCAGGCCAGCAGCAGGGTCAGACCGAGAATCAGCACGGGAATGGCGATCGAGATCATCATGGAAGCTCCACCTGCTCAAAACCGCTCAGGCCGCAGCATGGCGTAGAACAGATAGCCCACGCACAGGCCCGCGATGACAAGGATGAACGTGTTCACGCGTCAGGCTCCTTACAGCTTGTCGCAAGCGACGATGAAGGCCGCGAGCAAAGCGAAACTGACAAGCCCCAAGATCAGCATGGACAACCACCACATGGCTGCACCGTCCTTTCGTTTCCGGCGACTCTGTCACCTTTCCGCACGAGACCACGCGCTCAGGCCGTGGCCGCCGGGGTACATGGCGATCCGCTGGCCCGGTGCAATGGTCCATTCACACATGCGTCAGTAAACACCATGCCGCGTCAAGATGTGCGCAAGACAGGCCGTTGCGATATCAAGATTCCGTCAAGAATGACGTGAAAGGACAGGAACGACCGGGACACGACGTCGACAACGCCGAGGTTATCGCAACCTCAACCCGGATATGAATGCGATCAGGCGTTGTGCATGGCGTCGACCACGGCCTTGCGATCGCGCGCGCCGAAGAGCGCGGAGGCGGTCACCAGCGTGTCGGCGCCGGCCGCGACAGCGCGGGAGACAGTTTGAAGATTGACTCCGCCGTCGATTTCCACTCGTGTGGCCAAGCCACTTCGCGCACACGTGCGAAGGAAACACGTCAGCCAGATCAGTCGCCCGACTGGCACGCAGGTTTTGCCAGGGCTTCAGCCACGGCTTCAAGCCCGCACGCTCGATGTAGCGGCAGAACTGTGTCCGCATGTTCTGCGCCGAATCGTGGAAGCGAGTGAAGACATGCACCGCCCCAGGCTCAGCCGCATCAAACGCCGCATGGAACAACCCCTGCAACTCAGGGAACATCGGAACCACTCGGACGCCGCCGTCCTCGTGATGCTCCGTCTTGCTTGCCCGCACGATAAACCGCTGCCGCTCGAAATCCACGTCCATCCACGTCATGGCGACTGCTTCGGACAAAATCCGCAGACCGCCGAACCGGGCCAGGGCGATAAGCAATTTCCATTGGATGTCCGGCACGGATTCAATAATCCGCAACACGTCCTCAGCCTTGACGTAAACGCGATTTTCCGCCCGACCCTTCACCGCTCCCTTGATGTGCTGGCACGGATTCTCGTCGATCAGACGTCGCCGCTTGGCTACGTCGAAGAATTGCCGAGCGATCTTGCACCACTTCACAGCCGTGGCACGAGCCATTCCGCGAGCATGCAGCATCGCCCTTTGGTTTCGTTGGGCTGTGTCATGTGTATGTCGCATGAATGCGTATGAAACACGTCAAGCCAAGGCCTTTTCGACGATGGTTTGATGGTGCCGATGGTTGCTACAATGTGTCGATTGCAGGAAGGACGGGCCATGGCTTCCGACACTGGATCAGTTCGACTCACGGGTTTGGCCAAACAGCAGGTGGCTCGGCTTGCCCGGCGAGCCAGCCGGCTTGGCATGACCCCCGAGGGATATCTCAGGCACCTGGTCGAGGAAGACCTCGCAATCTCGCGCGAGGCGACAACCACGACTTTCCAGGGCCTCGTCGGTTCCGGTCGTGAGGTCGACGAGCAGAAGATTGACCGCCTCGTCGAAACGGCCAAATCCCGGCACCACCGTCACATCCCGCGCAAAAGGTGAGCCCGTGGGCGCAACTCCACGCCGCGTCGTTCTCGACACGAACATCCTGGTTCGTGGACTGGTGAATCTCAGAAGCGATTCCGGGCTGATTCTTCGCGCCTGCGAGACTCGCCACATGGTCCCGCTGCTGAGCCAGGAACTCATCTCGGAGTACCGATACATCCTCACCGAGCCCGAACTGGTCGCTCGCTACCCGAAACTCAAACCCACCGCCGTCAAGATCGCGGTGGAGCGGCTGATCTACCTGGGCGATGTGGTCCACACGGGGCGCGTCCGCTTCGAGTTCCCCCGTGACCCGAAGGACGAGAAATTGCTTGTGCTGGCCATTGCCGGGGAAGCGACAGAGTTGATCACGACCGACCTCGACCTCCTCGACCTGCCCCATGGACGCAACGATGCCGCCAAACGGTTCCGCCAGAGGCTTCCCTCAACCGGCGTTCTTCGGCCCGACGCGTTTATCGCCCAATTCGGTACTGCGTTGGGCATCGAACGCTCAACAGGAACCGAATAGGAGAAACAAGGGGAATATCTACCTGTAGTTGACCGGCGACGCTTGCGAATCAAAACGGCAACGCCTCATTCACCGCTTCCCTGTTGAAATACGCATTGATCGCCCATTCCAGAATGCGGTTGGCAACCGCCTGACTCACGTAGAACTTTGATGCGGTTTCGTTCCACGGCGGCAAGGGAACGTCCACCGGGGCTCCAGTTCCATTTCTTGGCTGCATACGGCGATCACACACGCGGGTTGCGACTATGCGTTGTGCATGGCGTCGACCACGGCCTTGCGATCGCGCGCGCCGAAGAGCGCGGAGGCGGTCACCAGCGTGTCGGCGCCGGCCGCGACAGCGCGGGAGACGGTCTGAAGATTGACGCCGCCGTCGATTTCCAGCCGCATCGTGGGCCTGGCGTGCTGGCGCAGCAGTTCCAGCTTGGGCAGCACATCGGGAATGAACGACTGGCCGGAACGGCCGGGATACACGCTCATGACCAGCACGAGGGCCAGGTCGTCGAGAAAGGGCAGCAAACCATCGGCGGGCGTGGGTGGATTGACGACCATGCCGGGCAACATGCCGGCGTCGCGGATGGCGCGGATCAGCTCCCGGGCATCCACGCCGTCGGGCCGCGCGGGTCGGCAGACTTCCAGGTGAAACGAAAACAGATTCGCGCCGGCTTCGGCGAAGGATTTCACGTATTCCTGTGGACGTTCGACCATCAGGTGAACATCGAGGAAGACGTCGGGCAGGTTGCGGCGCAGGCCGCGGATCATGTCCTGGCCCATGGTGAGGTTGGGCACGAAGTGGCCGTCCATGACGTCCACGTGCAGCAGGTCGGCCCCGCGGCCGAGAACGTCGCGGCACTCCTCCGCCATGCGGCCGAAGTCCGCGGACAAGATGGATGCCGCCACCAGCGGTCGTTTCGGTTGGTTCGTGATGTCAAGCATGATGGTCGCCGCATCCTCAAAAATGCAGGTTCAGCGCAAGCCGGATGTACGGCTCGCTGGATGGCTCAATCACCGTGTCCGTGTCGCGCGCGTCAAAGCCATGGGACAATTCCTGATCGAACGCATAGCCGCCGGCAAAAGTGAAGTCGCAGGAGGCGCAGGGCGACCATGCAACGCCGGCTTCGAGACGGCGTTGCTGAAAGAAGAACCGGCGGTTGTCGCCGTCGCTGTCGTATGGCCGGTAAGCGTGAAAACCATTGCGAAACTGGCCGAAGATGGACCAATGCTCCGCCAGCTCATACGCGACCTTCGCGTTGGCGGTGACGGGGACGAAGTAGTCCACGCTGACCGTCAGCTTGTCGGCCGGCCGCCACCAGATGCCCGTGCGGGGCAGGCCCAGGTCGTAGCTGAACGTGTCGGAGACCTGCTCGGTGTAGTAGACGAAAGGCAGCGGAATATCGGGGAAAATGGAGCGATTGCCGTTATAGTCCACGCCGAAGGTCCACCGGCTCTGATCATCGACCTGGTAGTTGAGGAGCAGGTCGGCGATGCCGTACCACGCGTCGCCGTCGCTGTAGGGGCTGCTGCCGTTGAACCCGACGCCGGCGGTCAGGTTGGCGGTCCAGTTGTCCTGTTTGAAGATGCGTGCGCCGAAGGCGATGGAATGGTCGATCAGCGCATCCGGCAGGCCGGGGATGTTGGTGTCCAGCTCGACGGCATCGACCTGGGAGCCGAAGGCGAAGGCGGGATCGACGCCGAAGGTCGCCCGCATCTGGCCGTGATAGGCGCGGACGTCCAGATCGCCGGCCCCGTTCTTCGCGTGGCCGTCGCCGAGGACCACGGCTTCGCCGGAAATGTCAACATGAGGAATCGTCTCGGTCAGAAATTGTGTAAGCGGTTGCACCAGCGCTTCGGCGAAACGATCCGAGGAGGATGATTCCGCCGCGGAGGCTTCGCCATGGGATGGCTGCGTGGCGACGGGAGTCTGGGCCGATGCAGCCGATCGCGGCGGCGCCATCAGGGCCGGCCCGGTCTGGGCCAGGACGGTTGACGACAACAGGCCAAGGGTCGGAAACCAAATGCCACCCAGCGCGATGATCCAAATCTTGAACGAACTTCTCATGTTGCTCTCCTGTCCCGGTCTCACGGAACGGCATGTCCGACCCATGTAATGTCAGCATCATGCACAACCTCGGTCGCTGCGGCAACTGGCGTCAAAAAACAGCCGGAAAACGCGGCAGAAAGCGACTCGGACAGCGGGAAATAATCAAAAGATAATATGGTTTGTTTTGTGTCAGCGGTCTTACCAAAAGCTGACTCGCAATTCCCCTGTCCAGGGCAATTTCGCCGCAGCGCGTCAGCGTGGATAACACGTGGGCGTGAGGCGACGGCCTTGCGAAGCGATGGGAAGCTTCCAGCAATCGCAACGAGAAGGACATGCCCGGACGGGTCGAATGGTTCGACCGAACCGGGCCAGGGGAACGTGTCGAAACGGCTTCGGCGCGCGAAGCGCCGGGCGTTTCATCCGGTATTGTTCAACCAAGGAAAAGGAAACGTGTCCATGAGAAGGCTCCATCAAGGTTTTACACTGATCGAATTGCTGGTTGTGATCAGCGTCATCGCGCTGCTCGTCGGCATCCTGCTGCCCGCCCTCGGCGCGGCCCGCAATGCCGCGCGCAGCAGCTCCTGCCTGAGCAACCAGCGGCAGAACGCCTTGGCGCTACGCATGTACGCCACCGACAGCAACAACTACCTTCCCACCAGCTACCAGTACCGTAGCTCGAACGCTCTTTCCGATGTTCAGATCGGCACCTCCGGCTCCGAAGGCGGTTACCTGCAGTGGTCCGGCATGCTGTCCATCGCCAAGTACATCGACGAAGGCATCCGCAGCAAAGGTTGGGTCTGCCCCTCGGACAACACCGGCGGCTGGTGCGCTTCCAACTTCGTTCAGAGCGGCACAGCCATCACCACCGCTGGCGCGGACAACATGTACGTCAAAAACATCCCCTCCGGGCAGGCGTCGCTGACCTCCACGGGCATCGTTGACACGCAGGCGCTGCGCCTGTCTTACGTCGCCAACGAAGCCGTGCTTCCCCGCATGAAGAAGGCGGCATACCACACCAGCGGCACCATCCGGCTGGCCAACATCGACCGTGTTGAAAAGCAGGCTGGCACCATCCTGCTCGCCGAGTACGTCAACACCGGCACTGACAATCACATCAACCGCATGTGGGGTGAATCTGGCGGCGGCGGCGCGGTGGTCAAGAGCCACCGCCCCACCAATGCCTTGACCAATGGCACGGATATTTACGACTCAGAAGATCTGGCGGATGCCGGCACCAGCCTGACCGATGTCCGCGCCATCACCGTTGCCGCCGCCATGACGACCATTGATGGCGCGACCGCAGCGGATGAGCACCACATCAAGTACCTCGGCTACAACGCCCATGGCTTCGACAAGTGCAACTATTCCTTCGTCGATGGCCACTCTGAAGCCATGACCCTCAAGCAGTCCCTTGACGTCACCGACTTCAAGTGGGGCATCAAGATGTGGACGCAAGTCAACGAGGCCGCCATCAAGACTCCCGATGGCGCCGGCACGGTCCAGTAAGTCCAGTCGTCAAGCTCTGAGTCGAAATTGCCTGGCTTGTCCCTGATTTAGACCCACAACTGAATATCAACCGCTTCCCTCGCTCGTCGTTGACGGGCGAGGGTTTTTATTTCTGTCCTGAGGCTGATGCTTCAGCGACCGAACATGCCACCTGTGACGGATCGACAACTTCACGGCTTGTCGCCACGCCACGCGCGGTTTACATCGCATGGAATCTCTCGCTTCGACCAGCCGTCCGCGGTCGTACCCGTCTATAAACGTTGCCGCTCACATGCTTACAGCGGCATCAGACCACAAAAGCGCTTTTCTTCCGCATCCAATCAACCCAATTCTGCTTCATCTTTAGCCCCACGTTCATAATTATGGAATTAGATGTACACAATTCGCCTTTAGCATGTTCCTCCATCAGGTGCACCTGAAGTGATGGCCGCAGTGTCATCGCCGATGCGGAAGTTGGAACTTAACGCGTGATGCGGACGGAATCGTTCTGTCCTCGTTGTTCATTGTTGACGTGTTTCCACCGTGACTTGTGTTGTTGTTTGAACCGTACACCCCACAATGGGAAGGAATCAGATCCATGAGAAAGCGTTATATGGGTTTCACACTGATCGAGTTGCTGGTTGTGATCAGCATCATTGCACTGCTGGTCGGCATCCTGCTGCCGGCGCTGGGCGCGGCGCGGGAAGCGGCCCGCGGCGCATCGTGCATGAGCAATCAGCGAGCTTTCGGCCAAGGTTTTGAAATCTTTTCCGCCGACTCCAAGGACGGCAAACGGTCGTCCGGCGCCTTCGACCACTACCGCGACGGCGCGGTCGACAAGGTGGGCTGGGTCCGTGACATCATCGTCAAGAAAATCGGTTCTCCGAACCAGATGACCTGTCCGGCCAATCCCTACAAGATCAGCGAAAAATTGCTGAACTACACCGGCGCGGCCACCAATGCGAACGGCGGTTTGTGGTGGGGACCGACCTCGGGCGGCGGCGTGGTCGGCAGCAGCTACTGGGCCGGCGCCGAGGAACGTGAAGCGCTCTGGCTCCAGGGCTACAACACCAACTACGCCACGACCTGGCAGTTCTCCCGCGGCGATCCGACCGCGGCGGACGGCCACGGCTCCGACGGCAATGCCTTGGACAAATCCAAAAGCCCGCTGGACGGCGACGGCCCCTTCCGCCAGAAGCACTATGAAAACAGCGTGCGACCCCTGTCCATGATCCCGGCCATGGGTTGCGCCCGCGTCGGCTCGCAGAGCGATGCGGAAATCACCTCGACCCGGGCCGCGGCCATCAACACCTTCTTCGGCATCGACGTCACCTTCGACGGCGACAAGGCGCTCGAATCCTTCACGGACGGCATGCAGGCGGACGCCACCGCCCTGTTCACGACGGGCTCCACCTTCACCGACTCCGGCAATTTCCTCCATGAATACTGCGACATCCAGCCGTTCCACGGCGTCGGCGTGCTCAAGACCGGCGGCTACGCCAATGTCCTCTTCATCGACGGCCACGTCGCCAAGATTCAGGACACCGCCGGCGGCGCCGGCGGCACGGACGTGAACGCTCCGGACGGCTACCTCGGCGCGTTCACCCGTGACGACGCATCCTGGTCCATCAACGAGCAGGCCTATGACGAGATCAAGGAACAGATCTGGCCTGGCCGAATCGTCCGTGACGCGCGCGTGTTCGGCGGCACGGCACTGGAAGATTAATGCCGCCACGACTTCGATTCGCTTGACGATCCGCGCGATACGGAGAATCCGAACCTGACATGTCGCCGGCGTCCTGACCAATCTGACGCGCCAAGGCGAGACCTGCCGGTCTCGCCTTGGCTTTTTCCATCGTTCGCCGCACCACCTTCCATGAGCAATGACGTGGACCCATCCGCGACAGCCGAACAACACATGCGAACCGGACTCCATGCGCTGGCGGCACTGTCGCTGTTCGCGGCGATCCTGACGGCGTACGGGCCGGGACTGTCCGGGCCGTTTTTCCTGGACGACCTGCTGATCGAACGTCAAGCCGTTCCTCCCCTGCGCGGCGATGTCGTCTGGCGCACCCTCAGCCAGCGACGGGGACTGACCAACCTGACCTTCACGGCCAATCTCTGGGTCCACGGGCGATCGCCGTTCGGCTTTCGCCTGATAAACGTGCTGCTTCACGCCATCGCAGCCATCGCACTGATGGAATGCACGCGAATCAGCCTGCTTCTGCGACGTCCAAAGGTCCCCAGCCGCCAAACGGCCTTGGCGCTGGCCTGGCTGGTCGCCATGCTCTGGGCGCTGCATCCCATGCAGGTTTCCGTCGCGGGCTATGTCATTCAGCGTTACGAAGGCCTGATGGGTCTCTGCTTCATCACGACCTTGCTCGGCGTCGCCCTGGCGGCCAGACCCGGCCGCGGGTCGCCGGCGATGGGCGGGATCATCGCGCTGTCCGCCATGGCCATCGGACTGGGAACCAAGGAAACCATTCTTGTCGCGCCGCTCGTGGCTCTGCTGTACGACCGGATCATGATCGCCGGGGACTGGGCCGCGTTTTTGCGCCGACGCGGGTGGATTCACGCCGGCTTGTGGCTGCTGGCGCTGAGCCAGGCCGGCGTGATCGTTCACATGGTGCAACCCGGGGAATCCGCGGCGACGCCATCCCCATGGACGGCAAGCATCCAGCGAGCCGCGGGGTTTGGCATCGAAGACCTTCCCTGGAACGTCTATCTGTTTTCCCAGCCGCCGGCGTTGATGCACTACCTGCGCGGCATCGTCTGGCCCGTGGGATTGATGATCGACTATGGTTTGAAGCCGCAGTCCGTGCATCGGCTCTGGCGAGGTTTGCCCATGGAGGCGGCGTATTCCGTCAGCCTGGTCCTGGTCTGCATCCTGATTGCCATCGGTTTGGTCAGCCTTTGGCGCAGACGTCCAGCCGGATTCCTGATCGCCTCCGCCCTGCTCGTTCTGGCGCCGACGTCCAGCGTGATCCCCATTCTGGACCCGGTGTTCGACCACCGCATGTATCTTCCCCTGGCCTTCGCGGCAGCGGGCGCGACGTGGGTTGCGTGCAGCATGCTTGAAAAGTGGCCGCGGACCAAACCCGGCGCCATGATCGTGGCCATCGTCGTCCTGTCGGCCCTGGCTGGCGTGACCCTTTGGCGGAATGTGGAACATCGGTCGGCACGGGCGATGTGGGAACGGGCGGTGGCTCAGGACGCGCATCAGGCGCGGGGTTGGAACCATCTGGCCCGGGCGCAACTGGCTGCGGGCGATCCGAAGGCCGCATCGATCGCGGCAAAACGGGCGACCACGGAAGATCCTCTGATGGTCGACGCCTATGTGAACCGGGGCCAGATCAACCTGGAGCTGGGCCAATGGGAGGCGGCTCGCCAAACCCTGTCCCTGGCGATCCGGCTCCGTCCCGCGGACTGGCGGGCGCACCAGGCGCTGGCGCTGGCATGGGAGGGCCTTGGACAACTTGACCAGGCCCGGCAAGCGGCCGAAACCGCGGTGCAATGGGGACCGGACCAGGCGATGCCGCGGATCAACCTGGGACGCATCTACCTGGAATGCCGGCAGATACCCCAGGCCGAGGACGCCGCGAAAGCGGCGATCCAGCGCGATCCGTCGTCGGCGCCGGCATGGAACCTGTTCGGCTTGACGCAACAACAACGCGGACAATGGGATCAGGCGGTGGCGGCCCACACCCGCGCCCTGGCGTGCGACTCGAACGATGTCGAATCCCTTCTCCACCGTGGAGCCTGCTACCGGTCAACCGGCCAATGGGAGCAGGCATACGACGATTACGTCCAGGTCACCCGCCAACGGCCCGAAGACGCGAGGGGCTGGCTTAACCTCGGAGCCATGCTCTTGTTGGCGAACAAACCCAACGATGCCATTCCCATGTTCGACCGCACCCTTCGCCTGCAGCCCGAATTGCTTCCAGCCTACCTGAACCGCGCGGCCGCGCTGGTCCAAGTCGGTCTGCTTCATGAGGCGGAACAAGATCTGTTGCGGTATCAGCAACGCGGCGGCAAGCCGGATCCCAAGCTCGTTGAAGGGATCAAACAGGCGAAAAGACATCCGCCGACGTCGCCCTTCATCCAAGGCGAAAAGTGACGTTCCATCATTCCCGATCGCTGTCGAACCGCCTAACCTGATGAAAAAAGCATGGGTGAAGCCCGTGTCGACTGGCCTGTCCGCGCCCTGTCCAGCCCGTCCGGCTCCGATTTCCGTCCCCCATTCGGCCCCCGGCGTCCACATTCCACCCATTTCCACCCGTCGGACCGCCTGAACCTTGTGACTTGATGGTCACTCGTCTTCTTTTTCGATTCTTAGCAGCAATCAAAACCGTTGCTTATCCGATGTTCACATTCGCCCCGTAGCATACTCCCCCGTACAGGGTGTCCCTGAACAAGCGGCGACGGTGATCGCGTCGCCATGCGGACGTCGAAAGCTTCGTTGCAACGGAGAATGTGTTTTCCCCGTTATTTTTCCGTTTGTTTGTGTTTTGCACCGCGTTTGTGCATCAGGTTGTTTCACCACAGTAAAGGAAGAAGGTCCATGAGAAGGCTCCACAACGGTTTCACACTCATTGAATTGCTGGTCGTGATCAGCATCATTGCGCTGCTCGTCGGCGTTCTGCTGCCCGCGCTCGGCGCGGCCCGCAACAGCGCCCGCAGCAGCACCTGCCTGAGCAACCAGCGCCAGATCGGCCTGGCGATCCGCATGTACGCCACCGACGCCAACAACTTCCTCCCCACCAGCTACCAGTACCGCAGCACCAACAAGCTCAGCGACGTGCAGATCGGCGCCGGCAGCGCCACCGGCTACCTCCAGTGGTCCGGCCTGGTCTCCCAAGGCAAGTATGTGGACGACGGCATGAAGGCCAAGGTCTGGGCCTGCCCCACCGACAACCTCGGCGGCTGGGCGCCCACCAACTTCGTCAAGAAGGGTGAAGCCATCTCCACCAGCGGCGCGGACGCCAGCTTCGCCATCGTCCCCCCCGCATTCCAGACCACCCAGACCGCCGGCATCATCGACACGCAGGCTCTGCGCCTGTCCTACGTCGCCAACGAATCCGTCATGCCCCGTCTGAAGAACGCCACCATTCAGAACAACGGATTCATGAAGCTGGCCAACATCGACCGCGTGGACAAGCAGACCGGCACGATCCTGCTCGCCGAATACTGCAACACCGGCGACGCCAACGCCCCGCTGCGTCTGGGCGGCACCTCCCTCACCGGCGGCGCGGCGTTCAAGACCCATCGCCCCACCACCGGCCTCAAAGGCGGAGCCGCCACCGTGTATGACGGCGAAGTCGAAGCCGGCGCCGCCACCGCGGGCGGCAACTACGCCGACGTCCGCGCTGTGACCCTCAGCGAAGCCATGGCTGTCATCGACGGCGTCGCCGGCGGCGAAGAACACCACATCAAGTACATCGGCTACAACCAGCACGGCTTCGACAAGTGCAACTACGTCTTCGTCGACGGCCACTCCGAAGCCATGACCCTCAAGCAGACCCTCGATCCCGCCGACTTCAAATGGGGTATCAAGATGTGGACCCAGTCCAACGAAACCCCCGTCAAGACCTCCGATGGCTCGGGCACCGTCAACTGAGTTACCGTCAGTCCTGTGTCGAAACATCCGGAATCACCACCGTTTCGACCGACAACCCAATAGCATCCGATCGCCTCGCCCGTCCCTGACGGGCGAGGTTTTTTATGCACTTATCCGGGCAATAACCTGTGCTGTTCACGAGCCGCGTCATTCGCGCTCGCGTCGCAAGGCGTCCCGCACTTCGGTGATCCTGCGGATGGCCTGAGCGTTCCGGGGATCGAGCCGCAGCACCTGGTTCAGATCGCTGATCGCGTTGGGCCAGCGTCGCAGGGCGATCCAGGCCGACGCCCGGTTGAAGGAAGCGCCGGGGTCGTTCGGCGCCAGTTCGATGGCGCGGGTGTGATCCGCCACCGCTTCGTCGTAGCGCCCCGCCATCTGCAGGGCGATACCCCGGTTGTTGTAGGCGGCGATGTAGCTGGGATTCAGGGCGATGGCTGCGGTGTGATCCGCGATCGCGCCCGCGATGTCGCCGCGTTGCAGCCGGACGTGGCCGCGCAGACTCAGCACATCCGCATGAGGTTCCAGCTTCATCGCTTGATTCAACGCATCTTCGGCGTTGTCCCCGCGACCTGATTCCGTCAAGGCCAGACCGAGGTTGAACCAGGCGCGGGCGTTGGCGGGTTGTTTCAGGGTCACATCCCGCCACATCGTCAGGTTGGACGCGTAATCCCGATTCCGCAGCACGGCGAGCAAACCGAGGACGATCACGAGGGTGGCCACGAGCGCGACCCCCGCCGGCCTCGTCAGTTTCCGACTTCGCACCGCCCGCGGAATCGCCCATGCCGCCAGCGCCATCGGCGCTGCCAACGACAGGTACATGCGATGCTCGAACACCAGGTCCGCGATCGGCACGAAACTCGACGTCGGCGCGAGAATCAGCAGGAACCAGACGCCGAGAAAGCCGAGGATGGACCTGCGCCGGATGGCCGCGATCAGCGCTGTGATGCCCGTGATGGTCACCGCGATCACCGCGCCCCAGAGCGTGATGGCCGGCGCAATTCCCGGCCAAAGCATCTGCACCTGCAATGGTTTGAGGCCGTAGTCCAGGCACAAGGGCGTGGGCCAAAAACACAATCGCAGGTAATGCAGCACGACCGCCGGCTGGGTGAGCAGGTATTGCATCGGCGTCACGCCGGCTGTCTGAAATCCCGCAGCCGCCCCAGGAAGTGTTTCTGACACTGCCGGGCCGGGGATGAGCAGCGTGTAAAACCCGCCCCAGAACAGCATCAGCCAGCAGGCCAGCAGCGCCGCGTACAACCCCGCCCGGCGTCGAGCCATCTCCCGCCATGATGACGCCAGAAAGACGCGATCCATCAGCAGCGCCATCAGCGGCGCGGCGATCATGACCTGCTTCGTAATCATGCCGACGGCACACGCCGCCACCGCCAGCGGATAGCCGTACCGCGACGCCCAAGGCCGCGGCGAACCGGGTTCCGGCGTTTCGCTGCCGCGCACGATCAGATACAGCGTCAGCAGGTAAAACAGCCCCATCAGCGACTCGGCCCGCTGGATCAGATAGGTGACGGATTCCGTCTGCACGGGATGGACCAGCCAGAGCAGCGCCGCCACGGGGGCCAGGACATCCGGGGAAACGACGATCCGCGCGCGGACCTGTTCGCGCGAAGCCAGCCGGCGGATCAGCCCCATCAGCGTCAGACCGGCAAGCATGTGGATGGTCACATTGACCGCGCGAAAACCTGCGGACGACATGCCGGTCGCGGCATGGTTGAGGGCAAAGCTCAACGTCACCACCGCCCGACTGTCGTGCAGCAGCATCCACGGATTGCGCAGCACGTCATCGAGTTGCTCGGGCACAATGCCTGTCAGGTCGTCGAACAGCATTTCCGCGCCGAGGCTGGGCAGGTACAGCAGCGTCGTCGCCAGCACCAGCATGAGGATGGCCCATCGTCGCGGTGGGCTGGAGTCGTCATCCCGCGGAATCGAGACAGTCTGCGGCTTGCTCATGAATACAATCAGGCCAGGAGGAGTGAATGCGTCCATGATATCGCAGGCATCCACGCCCAAACGTCCTCCCTTGCGGTACGCTGTCCGACATGCTCGACACTAACGCAAAATTAGCGGTGATCTTTCACCAGATGGCGCAGGTGATGGAAATCCTCGGCGAGGATCGCTTTCGCATCAATGCCTATGCGAAAGCCGTGGGCGTGATGGAAAGCCTGACCCTGGACCTGGCGCAGGTCGGGCCGGACGCGAAGAAGCTCACCGCCATCGAGGGCATCGGCAAGGGACTGGCGGACAAGATCGCGCAATATCTCCAAACAGGAACCATCCGCGAACATCGGGAATTGCTCGCACAGGTTCCGCCGGGGTTGCCCGCGCTGCTGGGGATTTCCGGCCTCGGTCCCAAGACAGTGGCGCTGCTGTGGCGACAGGGCGGGGTGGAAAGCCTGGTCGATCTGCGGAAGAAGCTGGAGGGCAACGCCCTGGCTGAACTGCCCGGCATGGGGCCGAAGAAGCTGGAAAACCTGCGGAAAAGCGTAGCTATTGTGGAACAGATGGGGCAGCGCACGCGCATCGGCGTCGCCCTGCCGCTGGCGCGATGGTTCGTGCATCAGTTGCGCCAGATGCCGGGGGTGAAGAAGGCGGAATACGCAGGCAGCTTGCGCCGAGGCCAGGAAACGATCGGCGATCTCGACCTGCTCGTGGCGGCTGACGAAGCCGACGCCGCCGGCATCTCCGATGCGTTCATCAAGCTGGAACCCGTGCGTGAAGTGATCGCTCACGGCAAAACCAAAACATCCGTGCGACTGGAAGACAACCTGCAGGCGGACCTGCGCATCGTCAGCGGCGATTGCTACGGGGCCGCCCTGATGTATTTCACTGGCTCCAAGGAACACAACGTCGCCATGCGCCAGCGAGCCATCGCCCGCGGCCTGTCGCTCAACGAGTACGCCCTGACGACCAAGGACGATGGCCAGCGCGTGGCGGGAACGACGGAAGACGACGTCTTCCGCGCCCTGGGCCTGGCGTGGATACCCCCGGAATTGCGTGAAAACCGCGGCGAACTGGCCCTGGCGGAACAGAACAGCCTGCCGCGGCTGATCGAGCGCGACGACATCAAGGCCGAGTTGCACGCCCACTCCATCGCCAGCGACGGCGTGTGGACCATCGAGGAACTGGCCCGCGCCGCCATCGAGCGCGGCTTTCACACCGTGGCGATCACCGACCATTCCAAGGGCCAGGTGCAGGCGCATGGGCTAAGCGATCAACGATTGGAGCAACATATCCTCGCCGTACGGGCCATCGCCAGGCAGTTTCAGGGGCAGATCCGCATTCTGGCCGGCAGCGAGGTGGACATACACACCGACGGCACGTTGGACTATCCCGACAGCCTGCTGAAGGAACTGGACATCGTGGTGGCCAGCCCGCACTCGGCCCTGACGCAGGAGCCGGCGAAAGCCACCTCGCGGTTCCTGAAAGCCATGGAAAATCCGTATGTCACGATCATGGGCCATCTCACCGGCCGGCTGATCGGGCGACGCGAGGGACTCAGTCCCGACCTGCCGGCGCTGCTGAAGGCGGCCGCCCAGCGCGGTGTGGCGATGGAGATCAACGCCAACCACATGCGGCTGGACCTGCGCGACATTCACGCGCGGGCTGCCATCGAGCATGGCGTGAAACTGTCGATCAACACCGACGCCCACGGCCCGGGCGATCTGGATGAACTGACCTACGGCGTCCTCACCGCCCGCCGCGCGGGAGCGACGAAGGAGGATGTGGTCAACTGCATGGACCAGGCCTCGCTGGCGAAGTGGATCGCATCCACACGGGCGTGACGACGCGACAAGTCGCGGCGTTACTTGGATTTTTTCTTGCCGAACAGGTCCAGCACGCCCTTGACCGCCTCGCCCACGTCGATGTTTTCTTCCTTCTTCTGCGTCTGCTGCTGCGGTTGTTCCTGGAGTTGCTGCGCCGGCTCGGTCTGCTGCTGTGGCGCGGGCAGCGCAGGCCAGGGCAGGGGGAAGATCATCGCCGGGGCCGGCTCATTTTTGAACAGCGTCTTGTCGGTCACGCTGCGAACCGCGGTGAGGATGGCCGCCACATCCTTGTTGGCGGAACCGACGGCGCTCTGCGCCACCAGAGTTCCGATTTTCGTCGTGATTTCCCCGATGTTGAGCATGCTTTCGCCGGTGCTGTTGCCCTTCATGGGGAAGCTTACGACGTAATCGGCAGGGACATTCTTGACCTTGAACATCTGCGTCAGCGCGCGTTCCGCGAAGCCGAGGCGCATGTCGGCGAAGCTGGTTTTCAGGTTGATCGTGCCCCAGGTGGCCATGTGGAGATTTTCGCCGATGAGCATGTCCATGCGGCTGTACGTAGCGATGCCGTCCTTGACGCTGGCCTGCACGGGGGTGAACCAGGCCTGCGTCTGTTTGCTGTCGCCGCCGACCTTGGTCACGGCGTTGAGGATCCTCATGATGGCCGCCATGACGCCGCCGTTGTTGAGCGTGACCTTGCCCGGATCGATCACCGCTCTGCCCACGGAGACTTTCGCGATATCGAAGCCTTCCAGCGGAATGCGGAAGTCTTCGGGATAGACCACCACCGTCACGGGCTTCTCCGAACCCACAGCCTGGACAAGCAGCGGGTTGACATTTTTCATGAGGTTTTTGCCGAGTTTTTCCGTGACTTTCACATCCGCGGTGGCGTTGCCGGTCAAGGTGACAAAGCCATCGGCGACATTGACGGGGACTTTGACGTGGCAGTTCTCAGCGTCGAGTTGGAACGTGGCGGGGCCGGCCATGCGGGTGATCTTCGCGCCCAGGTGAATCGTCGACGCCTTGCCCAGCAGCGCGTCGAGCAGCTCGGCGTTCTGCGGGGAAAACGCGGCCACCAGCGGCGTCGGCAGGTTCACGATCTGGCCGTTGTCGAGCACGAGGGTGAGGTTCTTCAGATTCACCTGGCCATCCGGCGACAGCAGGTTTTCGCAGTAACCGGTGATGTTGATGTTGCCCGCATCCGCGCCGCCGGCGGGATTGGGAATCCGGCCGGTGACGGCGAACTTGACCTGACCGCCGAGCTTGGGTGCCGCGACGGTGATGGTGAAATCGTCCAGTTGCACCGGCGTTTCCGCTTGTGCCGTCTTGATCTTCAGGCTGCCGAGGACGACCTTGGTTTCCACGATGGCGTTCTGCAGATTCATGGCTGGGGCAGCTTCGTTCGGCCTGGCCTGCGGAGGCAGCGGCACCGCCAGTTGATGGACCGTGACCTTGACGTTCACCGGCTCCACCAGCGCAGCCTGCGGCGCGGCGGCGGAGGGCTTGCCATCGACGGCTTTCGGCGTCATCAGCACGGCGAACGCCTCCGGCGTCAGCTTGTATTCCACCGTGCCGTCCTTCCGGAGCGACAGATTGTCGTTGAGCGTCGCATCGCCGCCGAGCGCGACGTTCAACGTGGACGCCTGCACGCTGGTGTTGAAGGTGATCGCCTGTTTCTCGTTCATGCTGGCGGAGAGCTTCACCTGATCGATCACGCCGCCGAGGAGTTTGACGAGGAATTCGCCCTGGCCTGCGAAGGCGTCGAACAAAGCCACGGGAATGCGTGTGACGATGAAATCGCCTTGGAGCGTGCGGCTGGGGTCCATGGGCTTGTTGACCGAGAGATCGAGCTTCAAATCGCCCTTGTCGTTGCCGCGGATGAACTGGCCCGTGCCGGTCACCTGCACCTTGCCCGCCGGCGTGGTTTCAGGCACGGTGATGACCAGGTTCCTGATTTCCGCGTCGCCGAGCTTCGGATCGCCGGCGATGGCGAGTTGATCGAGCTTCACCGTCGCGGCGAATCGTGCGGTCGTCATCGCAGCGGCACTGAGCGGCGTGTCCAGCTTGTCGAGGCTGACGGTCAGCGTGGCGTTCTTCGCCAGGTTCAGGCCCTCGGTCTTCTGGCCCAGCGCTTTGACCACCATGGGCAGCGTCTGCGGCGTGAGCGTGAGGATGATCCGGCTGTCCGGCCCACTGGTCAGATACTCCGGCGTCACCATGGCGTGAATCGCGGCGTCGAGTCGATCCGCCTTGACCGTCACCGTGGCCGGGGAAGGCTTCGTCAGGTCCGGCGTCACCGTGGCGTTTACCGCCACCTGCAATTGCGGACCGATGAGCGCCGTCAGCGCGCCGTTCTGCCGGGCGAGTTGATCGATCATCGCCACCGGCCAGTCCTTGAGGTTCACGTTCACCGACGCGGTGAGCTTCTCACGCTGGAACTTGCCGGCGCTGCTCAGCGCGTTGCTCGCGTCGACTGTCGCGGCGAGCGATCCCTTCTGACCGCCCTGCTCCGCCACGCTGCTTACCTTGATCCGCACGTTCTGGCCGAGCTTCGGCGCAAGGACGGACATCGCGGTGTCGCGCATCGCCACCAGCCCCACCGGAGCGCCGGCGTCGATCTCCACGTCGCTCAGCGTCGTCGTCATCGCCACCGAACTGTCGCCCAGCAGCAGATTCTGTCCATCGCGCGGCACGGTGAAATCGTCCAGTCCGATGCCGAGTTTCACCGTCTTGCGCAGCGCAAGTTTGCCCGCCTGCTGCGGTGAAAATCGCTTCAATGCCGCGGCGAGGAGGTCCGGCGTCAGATTCATGTCCACATGGCCGCCCTTGCCGATCGCCACCTGCATGTCATCGAGGTTGACGGTCAGGCCGGCGTCGAGGTTTTCCGCGCGAGCGACGAAGGCGAGGCTGCCCCGGGCGCTGGTCGGACTGCCGTTGAAACTGAGTTTGCCGCTGAGATGGGTGTCCAGCGTCGGCCCCAGTGCCGCGACGATCACGCCGCCGGTGCCCGCGAGCTGGTCCGCCAGCGCCAGCGTAAGCTGACTCACGGACGCCTTGTCGATGACGATTTCCATCTTCTGCCAGTCGGGCTTCAGGTCGGCTGTCAGCGGATGGTTCACCGTGATCGCGTAGTCAATGGTTCCCTGCGTCTGCTCCTGCTGGGCGATGGCCTTGAGCGTGACGGCGATCTTCCTGCTCAGCCCTTCGCTCTGGATGGCGGCCTGATAGTCGCGCAGGCCCACGCGGCCGATGGCGGGATCGTGGCTGTCCATCTCCAGCGGCGACATGTTCAGCGCGACATCCATCACCGTGTTGGCCAGATCGAGCTTGTCGCCGTTGCGCGGCACGCTCAATCGCTTGAAATCGACGGCAAAATCGACGTTTTTCAGCAACGTCGGCTGAGGTTGATTGGGCGAGGCGACGGCGAGCTTGGCCATGGCCTGCGGCGTCAGCGTGAGCTTGACCACGCCGTTCGGCTCCACCGCGACAGCCGCCTCATTGGCGCGAACCGCGAGCTTGACGGCCAGCGTGGCGGAAGACGCATCAATCGTGGCGGAACCGCCCTTCAGTCCGCCATCGGCATGAATGGCCAGTTGCGCTTTCGGCCCCAGCAACGCGGTCAACAGGCCGTTCTGCTTCGCCAGGCGATCCAGCGCCTCGACCGGCGCGTCCTTCACGTCGATGTCCGCCTTCACCTTCGCGGCGTCCTGTTGCAGCACGCCGGCACTGTCGAACAGATCGCTGATGGCGGCGGAAACCGTCGCCTGGCCTTTGTCCTGTCCCTGGCTGATGGTCGCCTGTGTGGACAGTTCAATCTTCGCGGGATCCAGCAGCGAAACCTTGGTCGAAGGCACATCCACCGTCACGGCGGAAATCCGCGGCGCTGTCAGCGAGACGTTGACCCGCGTGACATGGAGTTCCACGGCCAGACCTTTGGGCCAGAGCGGCGTGCCCGCGGACGTGCCGTCCGAGGGTGTGCCTGTGGAACTTTCAGTAGCCGTGGACGGCCTGGTCACCGCCTGAAGCAGATTGATCGTGCCGTCTTCATGCTGTTCCGCCGTGATGGTCAGGCCATCCACGGTAACCGTGCCGAGGGTGAGCGAGCCGGAGGCCAGTCGCAGCAGCGAAGCGCCGGGGGCATCCACCTTGTCGAGAGTGAGCACGGTCTGGCCCTGCGGGTCTTTCAGTTCCACGCCGCCGACATGGAAGCCGGAGAACCAGCCGAAGGAAAGCTTGTCGTAGTGCAGCTTGCCGGGAATCTGGCCGTTGGCGATGCCGAGGATCGTGCCGCGACCGATGCCCATGCTGATGATGCTCGGAATGGCGAACACCAGCAGCAGCAGTGCCGCCGCCACGACGATGACGATCCTGATCCATCGACGCTTGCGCTTCGGTTTCGCATCCTTCGGCTGTTGTGCGTGCGCGGCGATCGGTTTGCCTTCGGCCATGGGTTCACCCTCTCTCTTGGATACCAGATTGATTACGCCGGCTGGCGTAGCGGGATAGTTATTGTAGGTCAGCGAAGAGTTCCACGCAGATGAAAGGCTCGGATATCACTGCGGTTCAGCGCGAATGCCGCGCTGGGCGCGGAACTGGCGCGGGGTGACGCCGAAGGTCCGCTTGAACCGGCGTGCGGCATAGTTGGCGTCGTCCCAGCCGACGGTCATGGCCAGTTGTCCGATGGGCCTGTCCGTTTGCAGCAGCAGCCCCGCGAGCCGTTCACAGCGGCGTCGATTGAGATAGGCCAGCGGACTGAGGCCCAGACGTCGGCGAAAGAGTCGCACGAAATAGGAACGATCGACGCCGCCTTCGCGGGCCAGTTCCGTCAGGGTCCAGTCGTGTTCGAGTCGCGCGCTGATGAGCATGACAGCACGTCGGACGGCGGGATGGGCCGGTTCCTGCGGCATTTCGCGGCGGCGCGAGGATGCGGGCCGGGCTTTCGCCAGCGACGCGAGGAACAACAACAGCCGGCCGAAATGCTCCATGCGCGAGACGGGCGGGAGCATCGCTTCGAGACATGTCGTGGCGTCGCGGACCGCCTTGTCGCCGATGGTGAACTCCATCACCCCGCGAGGCCGGCCCGTCGCCGCGTCCAGGCGAACCAGCGACCCCACGTCCGGGTCATCCGCGAGAAAGGCCAGTTCGCCGCGCAACAGGTCCACGCTCATGCAGCAGTTCCACAGGGCCAGATCGCGGCACTGCTCGTACCCGTGACAGGCGCCGGGCGGGACCACGATCACCATGCCCCGCCGCAGCAGCCGCCGGCCGAAGACGGTCGCATGCACCCCCTGCCCGCCGGTGATCAGCACGATCTCGTGAAAATCGTGATCGTGCAGAAAGATGTCGTCTTGCAGACAGTGCCGGCATACGTAGGCGGTCAACACCCCAGCGCCGCGGAGTTTACGCCAGCGTAAATGGTCCCAGTGTCCGGCAGGATCGACGCCTTCCATGTCGCCATGATGGCAACCGGACGGGCTATGTCAATTTTGTGCTGCTTTTTGTCCACTTGCGTCCGAACGGATGGTGAACACTGTTTCTAAGGTATTTCCATCCTCAAACCCCGGAGAACCCCGCCATGACCGCCACCGCATGCAAACCATCATTGTCCTGTCCCGTCACCGATGAGATGGTCGCCGCGTACCGACGCGACGGCTTCGTCAAAGTGCCCGGCGTCCTGACGCCGGAGGAGGTCGCCCTGTACGCCCAGGCTTCGCTGGACGCCACGGAACAGCACGCGGGCGACCGGCGTTACGGGGCCTTCGACCAGACCGTCAACATCTGGCGCAAAGACCCGCTGCTCAAACAACTGACGCTGCACCCCGTGCTGGCGGCGGCGGCGAAGAAGCTCCACGGCGGCCGGCTGCGCATCTGGCACGATCACATCCTCATCAAGCGGCCGCAGAAGAGCACCGCCACCGAGTTTCATCAGGACAAGCCCTACTGGCCTCATGCCACCTCGCCGAACCCCCTTTCCGCGTGGATCGCGCTCTGCGATGTCCCCGTCGAAAAAGGCTGCATGACGTTCCTGCCCGGCTCGCAGAACTGGACCAGCCTGCCCGCGCAGGATCTCAACGATTCCCAGTCGCTGGCGAACATCTGCGGCGACATGCGCTGGATTCCCCGCGTGACGATGCCCCTGCGCGCCGGCGAATGCACGTTCCATCACGGACTCTGCGCCCACATGGCCACGCCCAATCACACGCCGGACCCCCGCATCGCCTACGTCATCATCTACATGGATGAAACCGCCACCTACAGCGGAATCAAACACATTGTCACCGATCCCCTGAATCTCCAACCCGGAGACCGGCTCGACGGCGAGCTGTTCCCCGAGGTGTAACGGACCTGCTCACATGAACCATGCGGAACGTTTTCACGCGCTGATGCGCTTCCAGCCCGTCGATCGGCTGCCGGTGATCGAATGGGCCACCTGGTGGAACCTGACGCTGGACCGTTGGGCGAAGGAAGGCATGCCCGCGGGCCTCAACCAGGACGGCGCGACCGACTGGTGGCAACTGGACCCCTACCGGCAACGCTGGTACCGCAGCGCCGCCCTGACGCTGCCGGCCCCGAAGGTCCAGTACGGCCCGCGCATCCGCGACATGGACGACTACCTCGCCTT
>JADLAP010000312.1 GCA_020848195.1 Phycisphaeraceae bacterium | reverse complement strand
GTGCGGCAGGTGGAACACCGCCCCGATCGGCCGGCTCATCCCGTGCACCAGGCAGACGGACGAATTCGCAAAGGCCATGCCCCCCTGGCAGGCCGCCAGCATCATCCCCTCGCGGGCTTGTTCGTTCCCCGGTTCATTGAATGCCGTGCGGAGATGCCGCGCACACCGTCCGATGCATGACAGGGCGATCGGGTCCGTCACGCCGCTGGCCTTGCGCGACACGTAGGCCTCGATCCCGTGCGTCAGCGTGTCCACGCCCACCGCCGCCGTCAGCCCCGCCGGCATCGTCATCGTCAGCTTGTAGTCCACCACCGCCGCCCGCGGCAGCAGCAGAGCGTCGAGCATCATCATCTTTTCCTGACGCTCAGAGTCGGTGATCACCGCCACCTTCGTCACCTCGCTGCCCGTCCCGGCCGTAGTAGGAATGGCGATCACCCCCAGAAGTCTGCCAGCGTCAATGCCAGACGCCGTGGTCGCCTCCGTGAACTTGTGATACCCCTTGAACCCCCGCATTGGCTCGGGAAAGACCGACATCAGTGCGATGACCTTGGCCGCGTCCATCGCGCTGCCCCCGCCGACGGCCACGATCGCCCGTGCCCCGCAGGCCCGCAGCGACGCCACGCCGGCCCGCACGTTCGCGTCCGTAGGGTCCGGCTGCACGTCGGCGAACGTCGACACGTCCAATCCCGCCACCCGCAGCGTCGTCTCCATCTTTCCCGCCACCCCCATCTTCACCATGCCCTGATCCGTCACGATCAGCACCCGCGACGCACCCCACCGTCGGGCGATCGCCCCCGCCTGCTCACTCGCCCCGCCGCCCACAAGAATCGTCGAGGGCACGTTGAACTGCGAAACCACACCAGCGCTCATCGCCAACTCCTCTTCCCCAATCCCCAACCCCTGATCCCTCCTCATCACCATCCCTGCGTCCGCCGATACTCGCTGTCCCAGCGCGACAGCACCACCTTCTGCCGCGTGTAGAACATCACCCCCTCGTTCCCCTGCACGTGCAAATCACCGAAGAAGCTCCTCCCCCAGCCCGAGAATGAGAACAGCGCCATCGGCGCCGGCACGCCCACGTTCACCCCGACCATCCCGCAGCGGATCCCCAGCGAAAACTCCCGCGCGTGACGCCCGCTGGTGGTGAAGATCGACGCCCCGTTGCCGT
>JADLAP010000016.1 GCA_020848195.1 Phycisphaeraceae bacterium | reverse complement strand
GTACTTGCGAAGCTCGATGTAGCCTTCGGTTCCCATGATGAACGTCCGACCGTCGCCGAAGGTGCGCAGCTTGTCCGGCGTGAACCAGTCGACGCGGTAGTAGCCGGTGGCGCCGTTGTCGCCGAGGAGCGTGGCGTCGCCGAAGTCTTCAAATTCAGGCAGATCCTTGTTGTTGTAGTTGGCGACTTTGCTGTGCAGCACCCTGGCGTCCTTCGCGCCGGTATAGGCGAGGAACTGTTCGGACTGGTGGGAGCCGATGTCGCAGAGGATGCCGCCGTACTGCTGCATTTTGTAGAACCAGTCGGGGCGGGAACCTTTGCCGTGCTTGTGAGGCCCGGTGCCGATGACCTGAAGCACCCGGCCGATAGCGCCCATGCTGATCAGGTCGCAGGCGTACATGCCGGATTCGGTGTGCAGGCGTTCGGAGTAGTAGCAGAAGTATTTCCGTCCCGTGCGTTTCACCGCGGCTCTGGCGTCGTCCAACTGCTGCAGCGTGGTCATCGGCGTTTTGTCGCAAAAATAATCCTTGCCATGTTCCATGCAGCGGATGCCCAGCGGCGAGCGGAGGTTGGGAATGGCGGCGGAGGCGACGAGCTTGACCTGCGGGTCTTCAAGCACCTGGGCTTCGCAGCTTGCGACCTGGCCGCCGTATTTGTCGGCGAATTCCCCGGCTTTTTTCGCATCGGCATCGTAGACCCACTTGAGCGTGGCCCCGGCGTCCATCAGGCCGCTGGTCTGGCCGTGGATATGTCCATGATCCAGGCCGATGGCGGCGAAGTGAAACGTGCCGGATGGAACGACGGGCTTGGGCAGGATGCCGGACGGATCGTACTTGCTCACAACTGGAACTCCATGGGAAAAGGCGGCGGGAGTGTGGGATCTGAAATCAAAGCTGCTGACGCATGGCGTTGAGAAGGGCCTTGGCGTTTTCGCCGGCGAGTTTGCCCGCGGGCCAGTCGAGGCCGAGGCCTGTGTCGCCGATTTTGGGAATGATGTGGAAGTGGACGTGATCGACGACCTGGTGCGCCGCCCGGCCGTTGTTCTGGAGCAGGTTCCACTCCTTCGCGCCGGTGGCGTTGAGCACGGCTCGTGCGAGCCGGGGCAGCACGCGTCCGATCGCCGCGCCGGCTTCGTCCGACACCTGCTCCAGCGTCGCCCAGTGCCCCTTGGGGATCACCAGCGTGTGGCCCCTGGACAGCGGGCCGATGTCGAGGAACGCCAGCACATGGTCGTCTTCATAGACCTTGTGACAGGGAATGGTTCCCGCCACGATCCGGCAGAAAATGCAATTGGGGTCCGTCTGAACCATGATGGATTCTCCAGGGAATGGCCGATGGTAAGTCCGTGCGGTGGACAGAGCAACAGAGTTGCATTCTCCAGGTCTCCAGCTAGAATCATTCAACCATGAAGAAATTCGCGTCCATCAACATCGCCATCATTATTGCCGGGCATTCGCCGCGGTAGGGTGGTGGCGTCCTGATGGACAACGCAAGCCAACCCTGCCGCGAGGCGGGGTTTTTTTGTTTCAGGAGCAAGGACATGAGCAAGGCGGATTCCCAGCCGGAACGCATCGAAATCTACGACACGACCCTGCGCGACGGCACGCAGGGCGAAGGCGTCGCGTTCTCACTTGTGGACAAGCTGAAGATCACCAGCAAGCTCGACGCCTTCGGCGTGGACTACATCGAGGGCGGCTATCCGCTGTCGAATCCGAAGGACGAAGCCTACTTTCAGGAAGTCCGTTCGCTGGACCTCAAACACGCCAGGGTCTGCGCGTTCGGCATGACCCGAAGGAAAGGCGTCACTCCCGGCGAAGACGTCGGCATGAGGGCGCTGGTGGACGCCAGATCTCCGGTCATCACCATCGTGGGCAAGACGTGGGATCTGCACGTGGACGAAGTGCTGCGGGTCTCCCGGGAGGAGAACCTGGCGATGATCCGCGAATCGGTGGATTATTGCCGGCAAAGCGGCGCGCCCGGCACGGAGGTGTTCTACGACGCGGAACACTTCTTCGACGGCTACCGCGCCAATCCCGAGTATGCCCTTCAGACGCTGCATGCTGCGATCCAGGGCGGCGCGACGCGCCTGATCCTCTGTGACACCAACGGCGGCTCAATGCCTTCATGGGTCATGCAGGTGGTCGGTAAAGTCCGTCAGACGCTGGGCGACAGCGTGCCATTGGGCATCCATACCCACAACGACGGCGGGCTGGCGGCGGCCAACACCCTGGCTGCGATCGAAGCCGGATGCACGCAGGCCCAGGGCACGATCAACGGCATCGGCGAACGCTGCGGCAACGCGGACCTGATCACGACGGCCGCCAATCTGCTGCTGAAAATGAACGACCGCTTTACCTGCCTGGTTCCCGGAGCGCTGGAGCATCTGACCGAAGTGAGCCGGTATGTCTATGAACTGGCGAACATGAGCCTTCAGGCGAATCAGCCCTACGTCGGCTCGGCGGCGTTCGCGCACAAGGGCGGCATGCACGTTCATGCCGTGCAGCGCGTGGCGCACAGCTACGAACACGTGCGGCCTCAGTCTGTGGGCAACACCCGCCGCGTGCTGGTCAGCGAACTCTCCGGCGCAAGCAACATCGCCGCCACCCTAGGCAAAAAGTTCGACATCGAAAACGACAAGCAACTGCAACGCCAGGTGCTGGAAAAGGTGCAGGAACTGGAGCATCAGGGCTATCAGTTCGAGGCCGCGGGCGCGAGCTTCGAGTTGATCCTCTACGAACTGCTTGGACGGCGGCCGAAATTCTGGGAGCTGGACCACTACCGCTGCGTCATCCTCAAACGCAACGGCGAAGACCCGACGACGGAAGCGATCGTCAAGCTGCGCGTCGGCGAAGCGATCGAACACCGCGTGGCCGAGGGCGATGGTCCGGTCAACGCGCTGGATGCCGCACTGCGGCTGTGCCTGGCGCCGCATTATCCGGTGATCCGGGATGTGCATCTGGCGGATTTTCGCGTTCGCGTGATCAACCCGACGGCGGAATCCGCGGCGAAGGTGCGCGTCCTGGCGGAATTCAACGGCAGGCACAACGGCCAGTCTCGCTACTTCGTCACCGTCGGCGTCAATGAAAACATCGTCAACGCCTCGTGGGAAGCGATCATCAACGCGCTGGATTATTACCTGATCGAAACCGGGGCGAAGGGTATCTGAGCGGATGGATCGCTACATCATGACCCGCAGCAGTTCCGACATTGCCGCGGCGTCGTCGGCCTGATCCTTGCGTTCAAAGACGACGATGAGGTTCTGGATCATGCGCGCCAGCCACTGTCGATGGGTGGCGGGCGCGAGGAGATTGCCGCCGCGGGGCACGCGCGAGCCGCTGACGTTGTCGAGGAAGCGGTAGAGTTCGTCGAGGGTCAGCAGCCGGCCGCCGGCGAATGCGTCGATGATCAGGCCCTGGCCCTCCACCGTCACGTACGTCAGGAAGTGGTAGGGCGTATGGAGGCCCATCGCCGTCAGCCCCACGCGATCCGCCACCAGCTTGTAGATCAGCGACAGCGTGATCGGCAGGCCGAGCCGGGACTGCATCACCACGGGCAGATAGCTGTTGAGCGGGTTGTGATAGTCTTCGGTGTTGCCGGTGAAGCCTTCTTCGTCGAAGAGCGTCTGATGCAGATGGGCCAGCAAAGCGCGGGGCTGACCGGACCGGACCCGCTGACGGACGCGACCAGCCATTTCGTCCAGCAGGTTGTCGATCACCGTCGCGCTGGCGTCGGGAAGTTCGTGCATGGAAACCGCCACCGCCGCGCGGAGCAGGCCGTCCGATGTCTCCAGCATCGGCAGCACGCGGGTGAAGGCTTCGTAGGCTTCCGGGCGACAGTGGATCGGGGTTGCTTGCGAGGTCATGGCGGCGTCATCCTGACTTGCGGCGTCGGACAGGGGCGGGGCTTCCCAACAGCCAT
>JADLAP010000311.1 GCA_020848195.1 Phycisphaeraceae bacterium | reverse complement strand
GGCCTGAAGATCGGACTCGCGAACCCTTTGAAATACCGCGGCATGCTGCTGTACACTCCTGCTTTGCTGAGCATCAATGAGGCAAAGAATCTTACCTCCATGAAGTTTACCTATACCAACGGAAAATTCATTCCGATCTGCATGACCGTAGGCGCGAACGATGCTCAATATACGGGTATAGACGCAGAGGTGCAGGCTCAGCTGGCAGCGATCAGCAACAAATCAATGCTTAAAGTACTCTCGGGAGTGGGCCACAACGTGCCTCAAACCATTACAGACTACCAGCAGTGTTATAATTTTGTTGAAGCGAATGTATATGTACCCACTACGGGGGTTGATAATATTTCTGCAGAGCAGGCAGGTATTGATATTTTCCCGAATCCCTCTCAGGGGATCTTTTATGTAGGTCTGAATCGCGAGATAGGCCTTGAGGACAACATTACCACCCGTGTTTACAATGTGGCCGGCCAAAAAGTGTACGAACAGGAGAATAATTACATGAACCAGATACATGTTGTGAATTTGGAGGGACAACCTTCCGGCTTGTATATGGTGGAAGTTATCACCCCTTCCGGGCGCTTTGTAAAAAGAGTTTCTGTTACTGAATAATATTTATACGAAGAAAAAAGGGCTGCTCTCGTTCCGATTGCAGCCTTTTTTTTGTCATGCATAAAGGATAATGTTTATAAATTTGCTTCGATCCCCCTACGGGAAACAGTATTAACAAATACATAAAGAGAATGAGTAAATTACTGACAGGAAAAGTGGCCATCATCACAGGTGCATCGCGCGGGATAGGCAGGGCCATCGCCACTAAATTTGCTCAGGAAGGGGCCAGTATCGCATTTACATTCCTTTCTTCGGTGGAAAAAGGAAAGGCACTCGAAGCAGAACTTGCTGCGCTGGGCGTAAAGGCAAAAGGATACCAGTCTGACGGAGCCAACACCAAAGCTTGTGAAGATCTTGTGACTGCCGTGGTGGCTGAGTTCGGCACGGTGGATATACTTGTGAACAATGCCGGCATCACCCGGGATAACCTTTTGATGCGTATGACAGAGGCGCAGTGGGATGAAGTGATAAATGCAAACCTGAAGTCGGTTTTTAACCTGACAAAGGTCATTCAACGTCCTATGCTGAAAGCAAAAAAAGGCAGCATCATTAACATGACCTCGGTAGTGGGTATAGAAGGAAATGCAGGCCAGTCGAATTATTCAGCATCCAAGGCCGGGATCATTGGTTTTACAAAATCTGTAGCGCAGGAAT
>JADLAP010000015.1 GCA_020848195.1 Phycisphaeraceae bacterium | reverse complement strand
TCGCTGATGCTGGTGACGGCGCTCAACACGCACATTGGCTACGACAAGGCCGCCCAGATCGCCAAGCGCGCGCACCATGAAGGCCTGAGCCTTCGGGAGGCGGCGGTGGCCACCGGTTTTCTCACGGCGGAACAGTTCGACGCCTGGGTGCGACCACAGGACATGATCTGATCTCCTGACCCGGGGCGGCGCAAGTCGTGGCGGATTCACCATCCACGCGCGCGACATTGACATTGTTTGGATCAACACCACAACTGGTGGCATGGTGACTCGCGCGCCCCGAGCAGTGCCCAAATCCAGTGCCTAGAATGATTTCGAACCCGGTGATGGCGCACTGCACCGCGGTTGGCGCGATTGCTAGAGATCGCGAGTGCACGCCGCCAGCGGCGACGTACGGACGCGCCGACCTGCAGAAATGGAGAACCGGCCATGACCGATATCGAGCGGACCGAAGCCAATGAGGCGCAGATCGCAGTCCACTGGAAGGAAGAGCAGTACTTCGAACCTGCCCAGGAGTTCATCGATCAGGCGTTGATGCGTGATCCGACGATGCGCGAGCGGTTCGGCGAGAAGAATTTTCCGGACTGCTTCCGCGAATACGCGGACATACTGACCTGGTTCAAGCCCTACGAAACGGTCCTGGATGCCAGCAACCCGCCGTTCTGGAAGTGGTTCACCGGGGGCAAGCTGAACGCCAGCTACAACTGCGTCGACCGCCATCTGGATGAGCACCGGAACAAGGGCGCGCTGATCTTCGTCAGCGAGCCGGAGGACGAAGTCCCGTACGTGATGACGTACCAAGAGTTGTACCACCGCGTCAACGAGATGGCTGCCCTTCTTCAGGGCGAATGTGGCCTCAAGGCGGGCGATCGCGTGACGCTGCACCTGCCGATGACGCTTGATCTTCCAATCACGATGTTGGCCTGTGCACGGCTGGGCGTCATCCACTCGCAGGTGTTTGGCGGTTTCTCGGGCAGCGCATGCGCCGACCGGATCAAGGATTCCGGCAGCCACCACCTGATTACGATCGATGCCTATTGGCGTTCGGGCAAGTTGATCGACCACAAGGCGAATGCTGACATTGCCGTGAAGGTCGCCGAAGAACTCGGACAGAAGGTCGACAAGGTGCTCATCTGGCAGCGCTACCCGGGCAAGTACAGCTCGCCGACGCCGCGGGTCGACGGCCGGGACGTGTTCATCAACGACCTGCTCAAACAGTATCGGGGCCGCCGCGTTGCGCCGGTTCCGATGGACGCTGAAGCGCCGCTGTTCCTGATGTACTCCAGTGGCACCACTGGCAAGCCCAAGGGCTGCCAGCACCGAACCGGAGGCTATCTGGCGTACGTGGCGGCCACGTCCAAGTACGTACAGGACATCCACCCGACCGACACCTACTGGTGCATGGCCGATATCGGCTGGATCACGGGGCACTCCTACATCGTCTACGGCCCGCTCGCCATCGCGGCGACCAGCGTGATCTACGAAGGCACACCGACTTATCCGGACATGAACCGCCCGTGGCGCATCGCGGAGCAACTGGGAGTGAACATCTTCCACACCTCGCCCACGGCCATTCGCGCGCTGCGTCGGCTGGGCCCGGACGCACCAATCCACGGCCCGCAACACTTCAAGCACATGACCACCGTGGGCGAACCGATCGAGCCCAAGGCCTGGCGCTGGTATTACGAGCAGGTCGGCAAGAGCAAGGCCGTCATCTGCGACACGTGGTGGCAGACCGAGAACGGTGGCTTTCTGTGCAGCACACTTCCGGCGCTCGACAAAATGAAGCCTGGCAGCGCCGGCCCCGCACTGCCAGGGATCTACCCGGTGATCTTCGACGACGAGGGGCATGAGATTCCCAAGGGGTCGGGGCGTGCGGGCAACATGTGCATCCGCAATCCGTGGCCGGGCATCATCCAGACCATCTGGGGCGATGACCAGCGCTTCGTGGATACCTATTACAGGCGATTTTGCAAGAACCCGAACAGCAGAGACTGGCGCGACTGGCCTTATGTATCGGGTGACGGGGCGATGGATGCGCCCGATGGCTACTTCCGCATCCTGGGGCGCATCGACGACGTGATCAACGTGTCGGGCCACCGCTTGGGGACCAAGGAAATCGACTCGGCGTGCCTGACGGTGCCCGAAGTGTCGGAGGCTGCGGTCGTGCCGGTGCACGACGAAATCAAGGGCACCGTGCCCGAGGTCTACGTCTCGGTGCCCAGTGGGACGAAGGATCCGGACGCTGTCGCGCGTCGTGTGGTCAAGGCCTGCGAGGACATCATCGGCAAGATCGCCCGACCCGAGAAAGTCTACGTCGTGCCCGACATGCCCAAGACGCGCTCTGGCAAGATCATGCGGCGGGTGCTGGCCTCGATCTCCAACCGGCGCGATGTCGGTGATGTCACCTCGCTGGCCAATCCTGAGATCGTCGAGACGATTCGGATCGAGGTGCAGGGCAAGTAAGCAGGCGCCAGCAGTGCACGTACGAGCCCGATGATGGGTCGACCAGAATCACGGCAAGCGCTGCACGCGGCAGCCGAGGCCGTGCGCCGCGCGTGTTTGCGCGCGGCCATGGACGGATACGAGCGCGCGGGGCTGGGCGGCCTGTGCGAGGAAGGTCGATGGGAGATGGTGATCGATGCGATTCGCTCGCTCGACGTCGACGCCATCGTGCGTGAGGACGCCGCCGGATCGAAGACTTCTGAGGCGAGTTGACGGACTCCACACAAGCGTGGTTCTGCGCCGTCCGCGCGTGCGTGCGATGACGGCTTTCCAGGGAAAGCGCATTCAAGCCGCCTCAAGCCAAGCCGTGACGCATTTCTTCCGGGCGGGGGTGTTAGCTGCTCGCAGCGCCGGCGTTGCGCGCCGGAATTTGCATGCCAGATCGTGCGATGATTGCGCCGTCCTGCGGAGTCGGCGCTCCGCGTGTCTGGCAACACACTTAGGAGAAGAGGGAAATGAGCGCCATTGATTCGGTTTTGGTTGAAAACCGCGTGTTTCCGCCCAGTGATGCATTGGTCAAGTCCGCCCGGATTTCGGGGATGGAGGCTTACCAGGCGCTGTACGCGGAGTCCGAGAAGGATTTCACGGGGTTCTGGGGTCGCTTGGCCAGGGAGAACATCGTCTGGGACAAACCCTTCACGAAGGTACTGGACGAGTCGAACAAGCCGTTCTTCAAGTGGTTCGACGACGGCATGCTCAACGCGAGCGCGAACTGCCTCGACAAGCACATGGGCACGCCGGTCGAGAACAAGGTGGCGATCATCTTCGAGGCGGACGATGGTGCGGTCACCAAGGTCACCTACCGGGAGTTGCTGACGCGCGTGTCGCAGTTCGCGAACGCGCTGAAGGCGCATGGAATCAAGAAGGGCGATCGCGTTCTGATCTACATGCCGATGACCATCGAGGGCGTGGTTGCCATGCAGGCCTGTGCGCGTCTGGGCGTGATCCACAGCGTCGTGTTCGGAGGATTTTCGGCCCGCTCGCTCCAGGAACGCGTGGTGGATGGCGGTGCCGTCGCCGTGGTCACGGCGAACTACCAGATGCGCGGTGGCAAGGAGATGCCGCTCAAGGCCATTGTCGATGAAGCCATCGCCTTGGGGGGGTGCGAATCGATCCGCAACGTGTTTGTTTATGAGCGCACGGCCACCGCTTGTCCCATGACCGCTGGCCGCGACAAGACCTTCAGCGAGGCGCTGAATGGGCAGAGTACCGATTGCCCACCGGTCAGCGTCGAGGCAGAGCACCCGCTGTACATCCTCTACACCTCGGGATCGACTGGCAAGCCCAAGGGGGTGCAGCACTCCACCGGCGGCTATCTGCTGCAGTCCAAGCTGACCATGGACTGGAGCTTCGATCTGAAGCCCGAGGATGTGTTCTGGTGCACGGCCGATATTGGCTGGGTGACCGGCCACACTTACGTCGCCTACGGGCCACTGGCTGCGGGCGCCACCGAGATCGTTTTCGAGGGTGTGCCCACGTATCCGGATGCCGGGCGCTTCTGGCAGATGATCGAGCGCCACGGGTGCAGCATCTTCTACACGGCACCAACGGCCATCCGTTCGCTCATCAAGGCCGCTGAAACAAACGACAAGGTACACCCCAGGCACTCGAACCTGTCGAGCCTGCGCGTGATCGGCAGCGTGGGTGAACCGATCAACCCCGAGGCGTGGATGTGGTACTACAAGAACGTTGGTGGAGAGCGCTGCCCCATCGTCGACACCTACTGGCAGACGGAGACCGGCGCCCACATGATCAACCCGCTGCCAGGTGCCACGCCGCTGGTTCCGGGTTCATGCACGTTGCCGCTGCCAGGCATCTTTCCTGCCATCGTCGACGAGACCGGCCACGAAATGCCCAACGGTACGGGCGGTATGCTGGTCTACAAGAAACCTTGGCCGAGCATGGTGCGCACCATCTGGGGCGACGCCGAGCGTTTCAAGAAGACCTATTTCCCGGAAGAAATGAAGGGCTATTACCTGGCTGGTGATGGCGCGGTGCGTTCGGCCGACCGTGGGTATTTTCGTGTCACGGGTCGAATCGACGATGTGCTCAACGTCTCGGGCCATCGCCTGGGCACGATGGAGGTCGAGTCGGCGCTGGTTGCGAAGACTGACCTGGTGGCCGAAGCGGCCGTGGTCGGGCGTCCGGACGATCTGACGGGCGAGGCGATTTGCGCGTTCGTCGTGCTCAAGCGTACATTGCCACATGGCGCCGAAGCCGACAAGATCGCCAAGGAGTTGCGCGACTGGGTGACCAAGGAGATCGGGCCGATCGCCAAGCCCAAGGACATCCGCTTCGGTGAGAACCTGCCCAAGACGCGCTCGGGCAAAATCATGCGGCGCCTGCTGCGCTCGCTGGCGCGTGGCGAAAAGATCACCCAAGACACCAGTACGCTGGAGAACCCTGCCATTCTGGACCAGTTCGGCGAGAATCACTGAGTTTCAGGGACGCCAAAAAAAACCTGCGCCATGGCGCAGGTTTTTTGTTGCCTAGAGGCGGCTTATTTCAGGCTCATCACCCAAGTAGCCAGTTTCTTGGCCTCATCCGGGTTGACGTTCGCGTTGGGCGGCATCGGAACAGGACCGTACACGCCCTTGCTGCCCTTGAGGATGTGTTCTGTCAGCAATGCGACCGCATCCTTTTCGGAAGCGCGCTTCTTGGCGACATCCTTGTAGGCGGGGCCAACCACCTTCTTGTCGACTGCATGGCAGGCCATGCAGTTCTTGGCTTTGGCCATCGCCTCGTCGGCCATGGCCGGAGCTGCGGCACCCACGACCGCCAGGGCGGCCACCGTCAACAAAACACGCTTCATAATGCTTCCTTCATCATGGATGGACAAACAACAAACCCTCAACGCGATTGTAGGGATACTTGTTGACAGTGGGGGGAAATCCCTCACGCGCAACCAGTGGAATATGCCATGTACTTGTTAGGACTCGGAATCGTTTTGCTGCTCTTGAAATGGCAGGAAATGGGATTCGTCGCCACCTGGTCGTGGTGGTGGGTTCTGTCACCCTTCGCCGCGGCCGTGGTGTGGTGGGCGTGGGCCGACTGGTCGGGGTACACGAAGCGCAAGGCGATGGAACAGGAGGACCAGCGCAAACTGGAGCGGATCAACCGCCAGCGCAAGTCGTTGGGTCAAAAGCCGAAGACCGCACCACCACGGCGCTGACGGCGCGTGCCGGTTGCC
>JADLAP010000014.1 GCA_020848195.1 Phycisphaeraceae bacterium | reverse complement strand
TCGCCAAGGCCAGACCCGATGGCGGCATCCATGCCGGCATGCTCGAAAATTACAACACCGCCATCTGCCTCTCCACCCTCGCCCTCGTGAACGATCAGCCGGGCGTGCAGGCCATCATCGCCAAAGCCCAGAACAATCTCCGCGACACGCAGTGGCACGACCAAAACGATCCAGCCGGTAAGGCCGTCAACGATTCCCATGCGTTCTTCGGCGGCGCTGGCTACGGTCACCATGGCAGGCCCGATCTGTCCAACACCCAGATCATGCTTGAAGGCCTGCACGACTCGGGACTGGACTGCAAAGACCCCGCCTTCGTCCGCGCCATGGTCTTCATCACCCGTTGCCAGGGCGTGCCCCAGAACACCTTCTGCGGCGACAAAATCCAGCCCGACGGCGGCTTCATCTATGCGACAAGCATCGACAAGGACCACATCGGCGTGCCGGAATCCGCCGCCAGTCCGGAACTCATGGACGAAGCCAAGCTGGGCAAACCCGTCAGCGGTCTGCGCACCTATGGCTCCATGACCTACGCCGGCTTCAAGAGCTACCTCTACGCCCAACTCGATCGCAAAGACCCCCGCGTCGTCGCCGCGTACAACTGGATCTGCCGCAACTACACGCTCGACGCCAACCCCGGCATGAGCGAACAGGGCCGGTATCAGGGCCTGTTCTATTACTACATGACCTTCGCCCGCGCATTTGAAGCCTGGGGCCAGCCCACGCTCGTCGCCGCCGACGGCCAGACCCGCCGCTGGGCCAATGACCTCGTGGACAAACTGGTATCCATGCAGAAACCCGACGGCTCGTGGTCCAACGATGCGGATCGCTGGATGGAAGGCGATGTGAACCTCACCACCGCCTACGCCCTGATCGCCCTGACCAGCGCGATGAAATGAACTGTTGGTGGTGCGCCCCGGTTAGCGGCGCGGCCGAAGGCCCGCCGTCCCGATGGATTCCCGCATTACCCTACCTTCCTCATCCGCGCCACATACGCATACCGTCCCGCGACCGATTCCAACTCCAGCGTCACCCGCCCCGCCCCCGCCATCGTGCGGAGATACTCCAGCATTTCCGGCCGAAAATGCACGTGAAACTTCGCCAGCCACCACGTGAGCAGTTTGGCGAACGCGCCCGGCAACTCCCGCTGATCCCAGAAGTCCACCACGTACAGCCCGCCTCCCGGCTTGAGGTTCGCCATCGCCGCCTCGACCGCCGCCGGCCACGTGGGAATCATCGATAGCGCATACGAAAAAAAGATCGCATCAAATGGGCGATCCAGTCCGAACGTTCGGCCATGGTCCAGCTCTTCCGCCAGCGCCTGCCGCAGCGTCACCTGATCGCCCATCCCCGCACGCCGGAGATTGGCCTGCGCGGTTTCAAGCATGACCGACGCGGCGTCGAGGCCGAACAGTTCGGCGTGCGGGTGAAGCTGATGCAGTTTGATGAGATTCCGGGCCGTGCCGCAGCCGATTTCCAGCACGCGATCACTGGGCTGAATGTCCATGACGCTCAACAGCCGGTCGCGGCCGAGCAGGTAAGGCTTGCGCGTCAGATCGTAAATGTGCCGCGTGTAGCGGTACATCCGATCCATGCTCGCGGCCGCGCCCGGTCTGGCCTTTGTATCGCCGCTACTAGCCACAGACGTGGTAGACATGGAACATCCCGTAAATGGCGGAGCGGTCCTGCTCGTGCAACTGGCGCGACAGGGTTTCTTCGTACACGAAATGCCGGCGAAGACTCGGCGGTAGCGCTGCCTCCACCGGCGACCGCTCGCCCGCGGTGCGGAAGATGATCCTTGCTCCCTCGCCGCCGACGCGGTGAATCTGTTCCCACAACGCCGCGATCACGCCCGCCGGCATCCAGTCCTGCGAATCCAGCAGCACGAAACGATTCAGCGCCCCCGCGGGCTGCGCCTTGAGATATTCAATCAGCGAAACATTGTGCGTCTGCACCCGGTCGATCGACCGCCGCAGCAGTTCATGATTTTCCTGCCGCAGATAATCCGGCAGCGCCCTGCGCCGCTCATGGTCATACCGCCGGCCAAACGCCTGCCATGCGAAATAGTTGTCTTCCATCGGAAATCCGCACGCCAGCTTGTACAGCCGCTGCTGGTACAACTCGATCAGCCGGCCGCCGGACTCCTCCTTCATCACCGAATGCTGGCTCGGAGGAATGCCCAGGCTGAACACCGACACCGGCAGCTTGCCCACGGCACGGACCAGGCGATTGCTGAACAAGCTGGCGATGTCTTCCTGAAAGACCTGGCGCTGCTCCTCCATCGTGCGGGCATCGAGCAGTCGCTGCGGATTGCGCCGCGTCAGTTTCGCCGCGCCGTGCAGCACCCGAAGGAACTGGCCCAGCTTCGCGCTGTCGTAAAAACCCCGTGCGAAATAGCTGATGCGCCTGCTGCCGATCCGCCGGCAAAGCCACTGCCTGCTTTCCCAGAATTGACGCGACATGTCGTCCAGGCCGTCGCGGATGTAGCGTTCGTAGTTGCCCAGATTCTGCCGGACGTTGCCCATGCCGAAGAAGCTGTAGAAGTCGTCGTACGTCGGCAGGTTCTTGATCGCGGCGATCTTCAGCCGCGTCAGCGCGATGTGGCATGCGTTGAGATCCACCGCCACCACCTGGGCCGGCTGATGCACCAGATAGTTCAGCACATTGCACCCGCCGGAGGAGATGGTCAGTATCCGGCTGTCGCCGTCGAGTTGCAGCGCCTGGGCGTCCACGCGTGGGTCTTCCCAGATCTGGTTGTAGACGAAGCCATTGAACCAGAGCGTGAACATGCGT
>JADLAP010000310.1 GCA_020848195.1 Phycisphaeraceae bacterium | reverse complement strand
TGAGTTATTTGGTCATGCAAAAGGTTCATTTACGGGTGCCATAGAAAACAAAAAAGGCCTGATCGAACTCGCAGAAGGCGGAACTCTATTCATGGATGAACTTGGTGAAATGCCTTTAGATATGCAAGTAAAACTATTACGGGTATTAGAAAACAGAGAACTTAGATCTGTAGGTGCCGCAAAGTTAAAAAAAATTGATGTAAGATTTATATTTGCCACAAATAAAAACATCGAAGACATGTTTAGCAAAGGCACTTTTAGAGAAGATCTTTATTACAGAATCAATGTGGTGAATATAAGCCTACCCCCCCTAAGTAAACGCGTGGAAGATATCCCTTTATTAGTAGGGAGTTTTCTAAATAAATATTCAACAAATGAAAATGTAAAAACAGTTGATGAAGATACTATGAAAGCCTTAAAACTTTACCCTTGGCCCGGCAACATAAGGGAATTGCAAAATAAAATTCAACGCGCGACAATTTTAACAGATAAAAGAAACATTATGCTTTCAGATATTTTTTCGAATGAAGAAATTTCTGAATATAAATTAACTAGTTTTACCCAAAAAGAATCAAAACCTGTCACTGTTGAAAATCTAGCATTAAACAAAACTAAAATCGAAGAACCTGAACCTCAACCAAATGTTATTTTACCCCATAACTTCGATTTAGAAAAGGAAGTAGAAAAATTTGAAGCCGTATATATTAAAGAGGCACTTCTAAAGTCTTCTGGAAATTTACCCGCAGCAGCCAAACTATTAAATTTGACTGTGCGTGCCATTCGATACAAAATTAAAAAATACAATATCCACTATGCTCAACTAACAAATAAATAAAAACATTTCAACTACCAAATTGGGGTTAGTAAGTGTTTATATTTAGCATTTTCGCCTCTAGTTAAATTGCTATAGAATTCTTGGCATTTTGCTGTTATCGGCCCCAATTTTCCATTACCTACTAAGCGACTATCAACGGAAGCAATTGGTGTAATTTCGGCCCCAGTACCACAAAGAAATATTTCATCCGCTACATATAATTCCGTGCGCGATATTTTTCTTT
>JADLAP010000309.1 GCA_020848195.1 Phycisphaeraceae bacterium | reverse complement strand
TCGTAGACCTGACTGCCCGTGCCGTACTGTTGGCTATCCACGCGATCCGTCAGCGGCTCGAAGTTGTTGATCAGGAACTGCTGGTTGTTCGGGCTGCTGATCACGACCAGGTTGTGGTCGAGCCAGCTCTTGGGTTGACTGCCCGCATAGGTATAGCTCGTGCGATTGCCGTACGGGTAGGCGCTGGTCGCAGGCGTGGTGGTGGCGACCAGATCGCCGGCCCCGTCGTACTCGAAGCTCCACACGCGGTCGGCCCAGTCGGTGATCGACTCGAGCCGCTTGTCCTGCGTCCAGGCGAAGTCGATGGTCTCGCCGCGCGTGTCCGTGACCGTGTCGATGCGGTGGTCGTCGCCGCTCAGGTAGGTGATCGTCAGCGTGTTCCCGTTGCGATCCGCAACCGAGGTCAGCAATCGCCGTCCGTCGTAGAACGAAGACTCCGCGCTCCGGCCAAACGTGTAGACCGTGCCGTGGCGATCGGTGAGGACCGGCGTGCTGGACGCCCAGGTCAGCGTGTTGTACAGGCCGGCGGGCGTGTCCCAACCGGTGCCGTTCCAGTCATAGGTGAACCGGCGCCCGGTGCCGTCGAAGAACGTGGCGTCGCTCGCGCCGGCGGTCCCGGAGAATTGGATCCCCAGGTTGAGGGAATGATCCCAACCGAACCCAATCGCGCCATCGACCGTGGCGCCGCTGCGATAGGTGGCGGTGAATTCGAACGGAAAGCCGACCCCGGCGATCTGGGCCACCGGCACGGTCCAGACGAACTCGCCGGAGTGCCCGAGCACGCTGCCGTTGCCGCCGAGGCGGATGGCGTTGTGGACCGGTTCCTGCTGGATCATTGGATCGCCGGTTTCGATGCGCCGGCCGTAGATGTCGACGTCGGCCTCCGGGTCGCTGGTGTCCGGCCAGACGCAGAGGGTCTCTTTCAAGGCTGCGCCATAGGCCACGGCCGCGGCGAGATCGCCGCGATCGTCGCGTTGGCCGAGCGCCACACCGTACGGGTCGCCGCGGAGCATGCCGGCGGCGGTGACTTCCTGCCCATTGACTTCCGTCAGGTTGCCACTCCCCGCTTCGTACCAGTTCCAAACCACTTGAAACGTCGCGGTCTCAGGGGAGAAGGCGACATCGGGTTCCTGGTTCTTTTCCGCCGCCTCGCTGATCGCGAACGCGTCTCCCAGCACTGTGCCGGCGGCCGGCTCAAAGCGGCGACCGTACACCTGGTCTTCGCCAGAGGTGACCTGGTCACTCTGGTACACGACTAGGTACTCGTCTTCGACGGAATTCCAGCAGGTCGCGGGTCGACGCTGAGTGTTGGTCGTACTCGCGACAGTAATGACCGAGGTCGTGAGCGCCGTGAGCGCGCCGTCGAACGCGAAGGCCTTGACCTCGCCGGTCGTGCTGTTCTCGAAGGC
>JADLAP010000308.1 GCA_020848195.1 Phycisphaeraceae bacterium | reverse complement strand
CAGCGTAAGGCGTGTAAAGGAACTAACCATATCCATATAGAAAATGCCGCCCTGGCCCGATGCGGAAGTGGAAGAAGAAGCCAGGTAAAAACCCTTGAAGTCGGCCTGAAATGCCGAATTACCGGTGTAAAAAGTAGCCGGCTTATTCAGGAATCCCTGGAAATAGTTCTTATCCAGCTGGAACCTCAGGTGCGGGGGAAACCGGAGCGTATCTACATTCACTGAATCGGTCAGATTAGGAGTGATATAGGCGCTTCCAAGCTCTGTCGTATACTGAAGCTTCCTGTTTGAATAATAAACCGAATCCTTTGAAATAACATCTGTTACTTCGTACAACTTGAATTTCTGGGGTGCTAAGGTGCCGTAATACTGCCCGCTGCTGTAAACCACCGAAAGAACTGCGGAGTCCAGCACTGGGTTTGTGCCAAAGACAGGATTGGTCTTTGTAAGGGCCAGCTGCGCAAAGATGGATGCCTTGGATACTCCAAAAACGGGGTCATTCATATTTCCCAGAAGCATGGGGGTTACATTCTTGGTCGCTACCGAATCATCTTTGACGGTATGAGTGACCAGTGTAAGTGTATCGGTGAAAGAAGCGTTTAAAATATCGTCTCCGGGAAGCAGAGGAAGCCCAATGTCTTCAGGCGCTTTCTTTTTGCAGGAAACTGCCAATGCGATCAGCGAGAGAAAGAAAAAATATCTGATTTGTCTGCTCATAAAAAAAGTTGCCCCCTGAAGTTAACCATGAAGTAGAGCTTCTCTCACTTCACGGACGTACTTCAGGGGACAACGTTACAAAAAACTATTTATTTGACAAGTACTTATATTAGGCCATGGCCGGTTCTTCTTCCAGCACAGCATCGTAAAAGTCGTTGTACATGTCTATATAATCATCTCCGGGATGATCCAAAACAGGTTTTTCAGCTTTCTTGAGATATTTCTCAACCTCTGAATTTGAATTCTTGCCTACGCGGATGATCGCATCGGAGAAATCAATGGCTGTTTTCATCAGACCCGCATAGGTTCCGGTTTTCAGGTGCTTGATATCGTCTTTTCCAACACCTTCAAACAAGGCTTTGGCTGCGAAGTCCTTATTCAACGTTTGCTTGAATTCATCGTCATATATAGAGTACACAATTCTGCTCTCCGCAAACAAAGGATCATCGCCAAAGGCGCGTTTAAGGTACATAGGAACCAAAGAGGTCATCCAGCCCTGGCAATGTATGATATGAGGAGCCCATCCTAATTTACGAACGGTTTCAATAACCCCGCGGCAGTAGAAAATGAGGCGCTCGTCCGAATCGGCAAATATGTTCCCGTTTTTATCGGTAACCAGAGCCTTACGGTTAAAATAATCTTCGTTATCAATAAAGTAAACCTGCATGCGTGCCGCAGGAATAGATGCTACCTTAATGATAAGCGGGTGGTCAAAATCATTAATAATAAGATTCATCCCCGAAAGGCGGATAACCTCATGAAGCTGATGCCTGCGCTCGTTAATAACGCCATACCGGGGCATGAAGGTGCGTATCTCTTTTCCGGCCTCCAGGATCCCCTGGGGTAGCTGACGGCTGATTATGCTCATTTGAGTTTCTTCCACATAAGGAGTGATTTCCTGCGAAATAAATAACATTCTGGCTTTTTTCATAGGAAGGACAGGGTTTTAAGGGGTTTCTTTTAAAGGAGGCCAAAGATAGTAATAAAAATCCGATAACTGAACAACTATTTGAAGTAGTTTTGGTTCCAATTCGATACAAAAAACTACTGAAATTACCTAATAATTAGCAGATTTTATTTGCAAGTATTTTCAACGATAACAGAAACAAAAAATTGCCTTTTAAACCTCAAAAAACAAGGCAAAAAGATAGGTTTTGTACCTACTATGGGTGCATTACACCCCGGGCATATTTCATTGCTTCAAAGGGCTAAGAATGAGAACGATATAGCCGTTGCAAGCATTTTTGTGAACCCTTTGCAGTTCAACGATAAGAAAGACCTTGAAAAGTACCCCAGAACGCTTAAAAATGACTCGGAAATGCTGGAATCAGCAGCTTGTGATGTTCTTTTTGCACCAAGTGCAGAGGAGATGTATCCAAGCTCTCCCCCTTCGGGACAACCGAAGATTGCGAGCGAAGCTCTGGAGGGGGCTTTGGATTTGGGCATTCTTGATAAGGTTATGGAAGGTCTTCACCGCCCCGGTCATTTTCAAGGGGTTTGTGTGGTAGTGAAAAAGCTGTTTGACATAATTAAACCTGACAAGGCTTATTTCGGTGAGAAGGATT
>JADLAP010000307.1 GCA_020848195.1 Phycisphaeraceae bacterium | reverse complement strand
GGAAGTGTGGCTCCGCCACCTAGAATGATAATTTGCCCAATCTCACCTTCGGGCGAGTGTTCGCTGTAGTAACGCTGAACTTTTTTTACTTCATTTATTAGTTTTAAGAGCTCGCTGTTTATTGCTTCAGTTATCTCTTTTTGCTTTTTACTTACCTCAAGCCCAAAACGATTCTTTATTGTGTATGCCTGTCTATTTGATACCTCTAGTTTATCCATAATAAGATCAGTAATACGGTCGCTACCACAATCGGCAGATCCGGTTATTCTAGCAGTTTTTCCATCAAATATGGATAGGTCGGCAGCAGTAGATCCGAGATCGATAATCAATGTCACCACATCTTCTACTGATTCGGAGTGGGCGACAATTCGAGTTACTGCAGTAATGTTTGTCTCTATGGCTGCCACTTCAAGTCCAAGAGCATCTGTAACGACTAGATAAGAGTCTACAATATCTTTTGGCGCGGCGACCAGTAAAATCTCAACAGAGCCGTCTTTAAGTATTTTGGTTGTTTTGTAGTCAATATAAAGTTGGTCTAGTGGGATTGGTATTGAGCCACCAGCTTCGCTGATTATGGCAGTTTCCATATCCTTACTGCTCATTTTAGGCAAAGAAATTATCCTACTAAAACAATGTTCGTTAGGTAGCGATAGTACAACTCGACGGGTTGAGATGGTTCCGACCATATTATTAGTAATAAGCTCATAGACTGCTTTGGTGACAGATTCTGGATCTACAATAAGACCATTCTTAATTGATTTTGAATCAGAAGCAATGTTGCCATAGCCTATTACCTGAGCTTGGTTATGCCCACTATCTGTATCTATTTGGATAGCCTTAATGGTCGATCTTCCAATATCTAACCCAAAGACGGGCTTGTCTTTGTAAAGTAAATTTCTATATCTATCCACCACTAAATATACATCCTGATTATGCTTTGTTTACAGTATATCTAATATCTTTAATTTAGGCACATGTTTCAAAGAACAACATTCGGTATT
>JADLAP010000013.1 GCA_020848195.1 Phycisphaeraceae bacterium | reverse complement strand
TCAAGCCGCAGCGTGTAGTCGCCGGCGGGAACGGTCTTCTCCGTCAGCGGGATCTCTTTCCGCTTCCCAGGCTCAAGGCGCACGGTCTCTGTTTGCTGATGAACGACCGTCTCTCCTCGCGTCACGCGGCTGCGCAACGTGATCTCGACGGTCGCGGCCCCGGAATGGCCGACGCGCACCAGGCCACCCAGCTTCCCTGCCGCCAGATCACCCAGCGAGAGCACCTGCACTGCTGGAGCATTGGCTGTCAGTCGCGCCCGGGCATATTCGCCCTCTTTGCGGTAATTGTCGAACAAACCAAGGCTCCAATGCCGCCGCGCTGAACCGAACCGCCAGTCCGTCGAGCGGACAATGGCATTCTGGTCCATGCAGGGATAGTCGCGGGCAAAAAGGACGCCCCATTCCTCGCCGTCCTTCACCGCCTCGACCTTCATCTCCGAAAGCGGAATCGCATATTCGCTCTCCCACGCGGTCTTGTCCGCGTTAAGGGAATTGGCCACCATCGCTTTTCCGTCCCACGTCCGGTTCTGTGGGTAGATCAGCTTGAGGCCCTTCCATCGCCAGCAGATTTCCTCCTGGGCTACTTTGCCATATAGGTTGAATCGCATCTGGTAATGGCTAGGCTCGTCGCCGTTGTTCACGCGCCCCGGCGCCAGGCAGAACACGACGCTGTTGTCGGTGTCCTCGAACCAGACCGGCGGGAAACAGGCTCCGGCATCAAGCTCGCCGGGAAGCAGCGTCGAACGCTGCGCCAGATACACATGCGTGTCGTCATACGTCATCCAGAATGTGGCCTGCCGCGGATGCGCCAATCCGTCGAACTGATTGACAACACCGCTCACGGCGACGGCGGCGTCCCACTCGCCCGGCTGGATCGTGCCATCGACTGTCGGTGGTGTCGCCGCACGCGGCACGACGAACTGCATCGGTCCAGCAAAGGCGGTCATACCGACGCAGAACGCCATCAAGCCAGCGCCATAGCGGCTGACAGCAGCCATATTCATGTTTGTTTCCTTCATCCTATCGTTAGGTACGATTGCATTGTGTTCGTGCGCCGGCATACCAATGGTTCGCAGCGCAATGGGATTCAAACGCCACACGCCCTGGACTCAGGCCGATGTCTCCGATCGCACCACGAGGTCTGGCAGACACGCTTTGACGCGGTCGGCGAGTAGCGGCCCGTCAAATCCCGCGAGCAATGCAGCCATGAACGGGAAACACGACACCACCGATTTGTTCCCGCGGTTGGGGTGGCCGACCCGCCCGAGAACTTCCTGCAGCAAATAGGCATCTCCGATTTCCCGGGTTGAAACATCGAAAACGCCGGCCAGCCGACGCCGAAACTCCTCGCCCCGCCCGGTATACAACAGGGCCACGAGCAATTGGCCCGGTCCATAGCCCATATGCGCTTCCTTACGGCGAATATGCCATGTGGTGATGCGCTGATCGAAAGGATCGCCCAGATGCTGCAGAGCCAGGTCAAGCGTTTCAGTGGCGCGCGGATCGTCCGGCGACAACAGAGCCACATCGGGATCCTGGAGAAAGAACGCCGCCGCCAGCGAGTAGCATGAAATTCCGATGCGATGGACCGGCTGATCCCACCAGTTGCGTTCCGTCGGTGTCCGTGGAACATAGTTGAGATAGCACGACCCGACGCCGGCTGGGATGTCGAGGTAGGAATTGGCCGCATCCCCCCAGAGCCGGGTGTTGAGTCCATTCATCAAGCGCTCGACCAGTTGCTCCATCTGTTCCGCCACATCCTCGCGGCCGGCATCGCGCGCCAGTGTGGCGAACAGTTTGACGCCAGCCGCTGCCGGCGCCTGGGTAAATGTTCCGTAGCCGTGCGCCCAGACGTTGGACTCGGTTTCATCCAACACCGCGCCGTCGGCCGCCATGTGCCGTTCAATCCAGACGCACCAGCGGCGCAATGTCTCAAAATGTTCGCCGCGCAGTTTCTCGCCGAATGAATCTTGTCGGTGGGCCAGGTAAAACTTGCCGGCCTCGTAAAGCTTCATCGAATGTGCATTGATGTCGTAGAGCCGATCATTCCACTTGGGGCCTGTGACGTAGAAGTTGTCCCACAGATGCGGGTCGCCATCGCTGGCGACGAACTGCTGGGAAGCGTCGAGCATGAATTCGAGGAACTGATACGCCTCGCGGCTGAAGCCCCAGCGATCCAGCGCCAGCACGGTGACACATCGCGCCCATGTGCCTGCCCCCCATTGATACAGTTCGCCCGGATCGTCCTCGGGCATGGCATTGAACACCATGCGCTCCCGCAGGCTGCGCAGCGTGCGGACCAATGATGGCTTGAACATGGGAAACGACGGCGATTCCGCCAACGATTTGAGCAGCAAGACTCGGGTCGCTCCGAGATGAAGCTGGCCGCGATCCATACGGCGCACCGCAAGTTCCGCCAGGCAAGGCCGCGGCCCGTCGCCCGTGAAGATCAATTCCCCCGGCGGCAGGACAAGCTGTTCGTCCGGCTCCACGCCTTCATGTTTGCACGTGCCGGCAAACCGGCGCTCGCCGCGCGGTCCGCTCACCGACAATGCGCCAACTTCATCGCTGATGCTGACGAAGATTGCCGGCGGTGGCCCGTCGACCTCCCGCGCCCACTGAATCAGCGTTTCGACTTTCCCGGTCTCAAACTCGAACTGCCACCCCCCTGCTTCAGGTTGGGCGAACACAGGTCGCGGGTGAAACTGCCAACTGACACACACTCCGTCTCGCCGGTATCTAGCCCAATGCAGCATGGGATCAACCTCCAGCGAGGCTGGGTCAATGCCCAGAATCCCGTATTGGCGCGTCAGCAGATGTTGCGATTCACTGATCTCGTAGAGCATTTCCGGGGCGTGGAAAAAGAAACGACGCGTCCGCGCAAACGGAATGCGTCTTCCGGTCAGGCTTTCGTAGCCTTGTGAAGTCACGACCAGACCCGCTTCCCCCTCGGAGGCGTCCAGGTCGAGGATGTATTCCCACGGCTTAGCGAATCCAAATTTGAGATGGGGCATGGCCACGCCACAGAATGACAACCAGCGCGGATACACGCCGCGGTGCTGCGTGGCCCAGTCGGTTTCCAGAACGCAGGCAAAGGTATCACCCGCAATGCGCAACCGACCCCGTCGGCGTCGCTGGTCGATGTCGCGGGTGTCGAAACGCATGGTATGTGGACGGTATTCAACGCGATCCGGTGCCACGCTTTGGCGCGATGTCATCAGCAGGACTCCAATGTGGCGCGAGCCGCGCCGTGTCTGGCTTGCAGTCGCATCGGCTGGCCTCGCACCCAAATGCGATCCATCTCGATTCCATCCCAACCGTGCGGCATCACGATCCGCCGTTGCAGCCAGCTCTTCGGCGCTCCCGAACCCAGATGCAATCCGGTCAATCCGTACTGCAACGCCATCAGGAAGCCGGCCGGGTTCGTGAGAAACACCGTCGTGCCCCACCCGCTGAATGAGCTGTGCAGCTTTTGCGAGACTTCGTTGAACTGCATGAACGGCTCCTGGATGAACGAACGACTCCCTTCCTCGAACGACCGCAGCGCCAGCTTCCGGTCACCCGATCGAGCCGCGAACACACCCAGCAGCGCGGAAAGCATCGGCATGCCAAAGTAGGTTGGCGCCAGGTCCATGTAGTATTTAATCGTCGCGCGATCCACCGTCGGGCTATGCGACCAGCCGAACGGGAAATATGCGGCCAGCGGCCCCGGGACGCACATGCCTTCTTTGTATTCGTAGCCGTCGTGTTTGAGTATCACGTGTGTCTTTGGATCAATCGGAATGTACATGCGTTTCGCCACGTCGCCCCATGCCGCGGGCGGTTTGAGACCTGACCGGCGAGCCAGCGCGATGGCTTCGCGCAGGACAACGATGGCGGTGATGTTCGTCTCGGCGTTGTTGTGGATGTTGTCGATGGTTTCGTCGATCCCGGTGACGTGGAGAATCTCGTAGCCCCGACTGGTTTTCGTGACGCGGCTGACGATCCAGTGCGCGACGCTTTCGATGACCGGCCACGCCTGTTGCCGGAAGAACAGATCATCTCCAGTGGCATGAACGTATTGGATCATGGCGAACGCCACGTCCATGTTGACGTGATGTTCGAGGATGCCACCCGCTGCCCAGTAAGGGGTGACTTCACAGCCTGTGTTCGCGCTCTGCCACGGGAACTGCACGCCACGATAGCCGTTGAGTTGCGCGTTGAACTTCGCCGCCGGGAGGCAGCGGCTCCGGTAGTCGAGCATCGCCCGCGCGGCATGGGGTGAACTAAGCAGCACAGCCGGGAAAATGAACGTCTCCGTATCCCAGAATACGTGACCGGAATATTCGACGCGCCGGCTCAGACCGAACGGCGCCACACTGCACGGTGAACTCGGACTGACGCTGCTGTGCAGGTAAAAGAATGCCGCGTCCGCCATATCCTGCCAATGCTCCTCCGCGCCGTGAATCCGCACGCGCCCTTTCCACAGTTCGGCCCAGGCGGCCCGGTTGGCGTCGCGGAGCTTGTCGAACCCGATCCAATTTCCCGCGAACAGCAGACGGCTCGCTTCCCAATGCGGCTCGCTGTGCATGAGACTTGGCACAAGACTGGCAAGCTGACGCATCACGTACCGCTTGCCGGGCCTGGCTGCGATGGCGTATTGCGTAAGCTCGATTTCCTGCTCCGAACCGTAATTGTTCCGACTGCGTTTCTCCAGGTCCGTGCCTTGAAACTCCGAAATGTACGCCACCCCCACGGTGGATAGTCCGGCCCGGCTCTCCCACTGAATCATCGCATCCCACCGATCCTGGGGCATCAGGCGGTACTTCAACTCGCCCGTCAGCCCTTGCCGGCCGATGTGCGATTGCAGCACCAGCCGCGTGGGTTTATTGACCGTGATGGCAACCTCCTGGAGCGCCAACGTCGGCTGGGTGCGCGAGCAGAACGTCAGCACTTCGACCTGCGCGGTCTTGCCGCTTACGGTGAAATGGAAGCGGCTGGTTAATTCACCGCAGGAAAATGCATATTCCTGCTGCTCGAACCTGGCGAGGTCGGGGCGACGCGACAACCAGACGCCTTCGAGCTGGATGTCAGCTCCGAGCGGATACGGCGCGTCGGCATATTCGTCGGTGAGTTTCTCGGGACTTAGTCCATTGAACCCGTTGACCAGTGCCGAGCCGCCCAGGAAGGGAATCGGGAACACTCGCAAACCTATCAGACCGTTAGCGAGGTAAGCGGGCGGGTTGCCGGGCGTAATCGTGTTGAGGATGTGGGATTTCATGTTTATGTAGCGATAGCTATAGACCACATCCGGAAAATGCGGCTGCTGAATATCGATTGATAGTATGCAGTTCAGATATTGAACGGTTACCGGTTTTACGGCCACAAATAACTATTGTAGCCAAATGTACTGTAGGTCATGTAATTGTTGCCCGGATATGTCTGACATTTCACATTATTCGGAAATCTGTCATACTCCGTATGGCCGTCAAAAAAGGAGACGTTCTGACCACCGAGGTGAATTTGGCTGTATGTCGTTGCATAAGGACTGACTGCGCCAGTGGTCGAATTCTGTGGCCAGAGGTCCAGGCCGGCCATATTGGGATCCATAGTATCCGGGATATTGAATTCCCGCATGTAAATGGTGAAACTGGCGTTGATGATACTGGACAGCCTGTCACCCGCATACAGCGTAACCCCGTCCCAATGACAAGTCGCCAACGGTCCGTTGTTGTACTTGGTGAGGGCCACGTAGCCCAGCGAGTAATTCGTCGCCACCGGCATCGCGGCTAACGCCGACCAACGCCGCTGAAACTCCGTACAGAAATAGATCGATCCGGTCAATGGGCCATAGTCATATTGGCTTCCCCGCCGGTAATTGAAATACTGGTCCACCTCGTTGTAGGCATTTGTGGGAAGGCCTTTGCTATCCACGCTTGTGAAACCCCGCCGCCCGCTGACATAGCCCCATATGTCGTAAGCCGGCATGTAGTCGGCATGGTCGTTGGAGAACGCCACCGCGCCGATGTAAAGCTGCCGCAACCCATTCTGACACTGCACGGCGTACGCCCTGTCGCGCGCGCTCTTCAGAGACGGCAACAGAATCGCCAGAAGCAATGTAAGTATAGAGATAACAACCAATAGCTCGATGAGCGTAAAGCCCGTGCCGCGAAGGACAAACCCGCAGCCCGCGCCTCGAACACCTCTGGTTTCACGTAGTCCGGCTGGCTGTATTGCTGTCATGAACATGTATGATCTCCTTACGGGTCAGTTGTTGGGTTTCCCATGCTTCGGTATCGGTCGACATCACATCGGGCCACCGGTATCGCAGCATCACTTTCGGAGCGACCACCGGCTCGCCCCGTAATTGTTTGACCAGCAAATCCACCATCGCCCCGGCATACTCGTCCGGATCGCACTCGGCGCACACCGCCGGTATCGGTAGGTGCAAATCCGAGCCTTTGGACATTTGACCCATAATCAACAAATGTTCCGGCACACGCACCCTCTGCTGGAGGATGGCGGTCGTTGCGGACTGCAGCAGCAGATCGTCGCCGATCACAAGACCATCGGGTTTTTCGGGTTTCGCCGACCAGATCTCGCGGAACATCGACCAGCCGGCACCCATAATTCCCGGATACACATCCAACCGGATCCATTCGCTGTGAACCGGCACGCCGTACGCAGCCAGGGTGTCGCAGAAGACCTTGCGAAAGTCGACGATGACGTTTTCCGCTGACCATTGCCAGCACATCATGGCGATTCGTCTGCGTCCCGCGGCCAACAACCGCAGCACCGCTTGTTGTATCCAGTCCGCAGAATCCAACAGCACGCCGTACTCGTAACCGTCCGACAAGTGGCCGACGATCGGCACCCCGCGTTGCTGCAACGGTTTGACCCACGTCGGATCACCATCCCCGTTTGCCTCCAACACGCCCATCAATCGGTCGGCCGCCAAATCCTCTCGGAAATCCTCGCCCAAGACGGTTTCTGCTTCGCCGGGCAATTCCACGCCCGTGTACAACCGTACGGGATAACCTTCCTGCAGCAGCTTGATACGCGCCTGTTGCGCCAGCCGGCGCCAGAAATAGGAAGCATGCGGAGTCGAAAAATCCACCTTCATCACGACCCCGACGTGACGCTGCTCCTTTCGGTCGCGCACGTACACGCCACTGCCCTGTCGTTGTTCAACCCAACCCTCGTGCGCCAGCACAGCCAAACTCTGGCAGACCGTCGTGGGGCTGACCTTGAACTGCCGCGCCAAGACACGAATCGGCGGCAGGCGCTCACCTACCCGGCAACGCCCCGCAATCTGTTTCTTCAGCCTGTCGCTAATCGCTTTGTGTGTGCGCATGCGAACCACCATGAGTATGGTATAGTTTATAATGCGTGTGGTACAATTTGTCAACATCGTTCTGACGAATCGTGCCCATTTCCCAGGGTGAATGCATCGGGCCACTTGAGCCTTGACCGGACCCAATGATCGAATGACCAAGCCCGTATGACAAATGAAATGCATTTCACCACCACGGCACGACGAGCACGACGGCTCGCCTGGGAACGTTGCGTTTCCCGCGCGAACGAAGGAATGAACTTCATCTCATGGTTTTCCGTCCTGTCATGCGAAGTGAACGCGACGACTTTCGTGATGGTGGTCGTGCTGCGATCGTCGTGCCGCGGTGGTGAAAACCGATTTGAAATCGTCACTCGGATTTGGACCTTCGTCATTGGGTTCCGGCAAGCCTTGAATGGTCATATGCGTTCGCCCTGCAGGGCAGGAGGTCAGTTGTTCTCCTAAGCGACCGGATATGATGTTGGGCGTGGACCACGATCAGGAGCGGATGTCATGGACGATACGGCAAGTGGGACGGACCGGTTGTTTGCGGGTGAAGTGGCCGATGAGGACGGCGAAGGCTCATTGCAACTTCGGATCGTTGCGCCACGGCGAGAGAAGTTGACACCCGAGCAGCGTGCGTTCAACCGGCTGACCCGACAGATCGAGACGTTGCAGGCCAGGATCCGCGACGACACCGCCCGTCTGGACGGGTTGCTCCAGGCCTATGCGGTGAAGATGCCGGGGCTGCTTCAGGATGTCGCCCATGGCAAGCTCGCGCTGGCGAAAGCGCTGGGCGCGTCGATGAAGGCCCTCAAGTTCGGCAAGCGTCAGGCCGAGCACATCCGCGATGCGATCTTCGTGCTGTGCGATGAAGCGTTCAGCACGGTCGTGCCGGACGAGCCGACGCAGGCCTTCTTCAGGGAATGGTCGAACCGGGACTACAAGGAAGAGTTGAGGAGTCAGCAGCAGGAGATGCGTGAGGAGTTGTCGGACATGGTCCGCGAGCAGTGGGGCATGGACATCGACTTCACGCAGATGGGCGACACGCCCGAGGAGGTGGCGGCGTTCGCCGGCCGCCTGCGCGAGCAGTTCGGGGAGTTTCCGCCGGAGCCGGAGGTTCGTCGTGGCGGTCGCCGCAAGAGCAAGAAACAGCTTGAACGTGAACGACGCGAGCGTGAGCAGGAGGAACAGCAGGTCAAGTCCGTGCGGGGGTTGTACCTGTCGCTGGCCAAGGCTCTGCACCCGGACACGGAGACCGACCCGACGAAGAAGGCTCAGAAAGAAGTACTGATGCGTCGGGTCACGGCGGCGTACGCGAGCAAGGACCTGGCCTCGCTGCTTCGACTGGAACTGGAATGGATCGTTCAGGCCCGGCATAACCTCGCGTCGCGGTCGCAGGAAAAGCTGCGGGTGTACATCGCCTCGCTTCGCGAACAGGTGGCGGAGCTTGAGCGTGAGCATCTGAGCCTGATTCACCACCCGCGATACGAACCGATCCGCGATCTGGCGCACATGAACGACGCGCAGGCCCGCAAGGAACTGGCGGCACGTGAGCGAGTCATCCTGGAGATGCAGCGTGAGATGGCCGATCTGGCCGCGGCGTGCGAAGACCGCGGGCGAAAGGCGGAAGTGGCGACATTCGCCGAGGATTACGTCGCGTCGTCGCGGGCGTTTGATGCCTTCGATCTCGGTGACATCCTTGTCCGCTTCATGTAGGCAGGCTCCCGATCACGGGAAAATCAAAGGGGTCAGAAAATCAGCCTCCTCAGCAGAATCCGTGGAAGCAGATACGGTCAATCGGCCTCGGAAATCGCGGAACTCGCAAGATTTCCTGCCGTTCGCCGCCCGGTTGGGATCGTGTGTGACATTGGAACGGGCCTTTGATCTCGACGATACCTGGAATCTGGAACTCGCTGGACCGGCTGCGCATAACCTTTGCCCGGCCCTCAAGCCCTTCCGGGCGGGCACTCGCCCCGGATGGGGCGAGCGGGGAGTGGGGCGATCTTCGCTTCCTTCCAGCCACGGATTGTGCGGAAGAACCACGTGTTTTTACTTACCCGCCATTGGCGTGGTACAGCATGAAGTAGATCACCACGCCGGTGATGGAGACGTAGAGCCAGATCGGCAGGGCGATGCGGCCGAGGCGACGGTGGCGGGCGTCCCGGCGTTTCCAGCCCAGATAGATCATCGCCATCGCCAGCACGGGCACGGCCATCGCCAGCAGCAGGTGGCTGAGCAGGATGACGAGGTAGATGGTTCTGGCGAAACCTTCGGCATGATAGTCCGTGTGCATCGGCAGGCCGGCGGCGCGCTTCCATGCTTTGTGAAGCAGATAACAAACCAGAAACGCCATGGAGACAGCGAAGGCGGCGATCATGCAGCGGCGGTGCGCGTCGATTCTGCGCTGACGGATCAGGACATAGCCCGTCACAAGCAGCGCGGCGGCGAGGGCGTTGAGCGAAGCGTTCACGGCCGGGAGGAAGGAGAGGTCCATGCGATGCTATTCCGCGGGCGATTCGGCGAGGACGGCTTCGAGGTCGCGGATCAGCGACCGGTGACCGGCGTCGTCGAGAATGTCGTAGTACCCGCGGATCCGGCTGCGACCGTCCACGAGCACGGCTTTCTGGCTGTGAAAGATCGGCATGTCGGGATCGCCGGGGTTGTCGCCGACGGGGAGCTTGAATCCTTCGCCGCACAGCCGCCAGATGGCGTCGCGTGACCCGGTGAGCCAGAGCCAGTGGGTCGGGTCAGCCTTGCTGATGCAGGCGCGTTCGACAAGCACAGCCGGCGTGTCGTGACCCGGATCCACCGTCAGGCAGACCAGGCGGATCGCGGGCCAATCCGGATGGTGCTCCAACAGGAGCTGCAATTCCGCCATGCGGGAGATCATTCTGGGGCATGGCCCCTGGCATCGGGTGAAGATGAAGGCGGCGATCCACGTCTTGCCCGCCAGCGTGCGGCGATGGACGGGCTGCCCCGCCATGTCGGTCAGTTGGAAGTCCGGCAAGAGGGCGAGCACGGGAGGCGATGGTTCGGGTTCGAGTCGATCTGCGCCTCCGCGGAGGGAATCGCCGGCGTGCGGTCGCTGCATGTCGCGGCGCACGACGGCGAGGATGACCAGCGCGGTAGCGCCCAGCGACGCCAGGGCGAGCAGGACGACGATGATTTGGTGATAGAAGGCGGGTTTCACGTCAGCGGATCCCGAAGCGGCCGGGCGACGACGACGACAGCCAGGAAGATCAGGGCGACGGCGAACAGGCCCGTCGCGCCATCGACCATGGCCATGCTCAGGCCGCCGGGGCAGGAGTCCAGCGGCTGGTTCCAATCTTCGCCGAGGAGCGCGGCGGCGAAGGCGGATTGGCCATAGGTCAGCGGGTTGAATGCCATGATCCACTGCATCCATGGTGGCGCGCCGGACCAGGGAAAGACCGCGCCGGAGAGGAACCACATGGGCATGAGCACGAGGTTCATGATGGCATGAAACCCGGCGGTGGACTGACAGGGCCACGCCATGCACAGGCCGAGGGCGGAGAGAGCCAGGGACAACACGAACATGACGATCAGCGCCGCCAGCATATGGACAAGTCCGGGCCAGGGACCGACGAGGGGCCAGATGGCGAGCATGAGCAGTCCCTGCGTGGTGGCGATGGCCGCGCCGCCGAGGACTTTGCCCAGGACGATGGCCAGTCGGGGCGTGGGCGCCGCCAGCACGCCCTGCAGGAAGCCGTCGCGTCGTTCCTCGATGACGGAGATGGTGGAGAAGATGGCGGTGAACATGAGCATGAGGACGACGGAGCCGGGGTAGAAGTAGGCGAGGTAGCCGTGGGTCGCGCCCATGGCCTGCATGGAGACGGAGCGGTTGAGGCCGCTGCCGAGCAGGAGCCAGAAGACCAGCGGGGTAGCCAGCGAGCCGACGACGCGGTTGCGCTGGCGGAAGAAGCGGACCATCTCGCGTCGCCAGAGCGTGAGCGTCGCGGCCACCAGGTTCGAGGCGGATTCCGTAGCCGGGGAGGCGGAGGGTGTCATCAGGTCAGCATGGTAGGCGGCATGGATGTGACATGCCACAACGGGGGAAAAGGCCGAAGGTCCAAATCCGAATGACGAAAAGGAAGTAGTCATCACCACCACGGCACGACGAACACGATGGCCACCACGAAAGTCGTCACGCTTACAGGCAGGTCGTGGTGTCGTGGTGGTGAAATCACTATGACATGGAAGCATTCGGCGGACGCGCGGGCAGTCTGCCCGCGGCTGCAATGAAGCGTAAATGTGTTTTCGATGGACGCCCATGGATGAGCGGTACACCGCGAATCCATGGGATGGCACTCGTCATTCGGGTCTGGACATTCGGATTTCAGTCCGTCTGTCCGGAGGGGTCCATGTGCATGGGGACGTCGGTTTCCGCGGCCGGGGCGCCGGAGTGCGAGGCGCTGAGCCAGAGCATGCCGGCCTGCTCGCGGTACTCGCTGGGGCTGACGCCGACGAGGCGATGGAAGGTGCTGGTGAAATGGCCGTGGCTGGAGAAGCCGGTGGCGGAGGAGATGTAGCCGACGCTGGCGCGGGTGTGCCAGAGCATCCACTTGGCCATTTGCAGTTGACGTCGCTGGAGGTACTGCTTGGGGCTGGCTCCGACCTGGCGTGTGAAGAGCCTGTGGAAGTGGAAGGAGCTGACGTGGGCCGCCTGGGCGATGCGCGACAGCGGCGGGGCCTGATGGAAGTGATCGTGAATGTAAGCCAGCGCCCGGGCGATGCGCACATCCTCAATCAAGCCGGGCGTGGGAAGATCGTCGTCCGGCAAGGGGCGAATCTCCACGCACCACCTTCGGGCATGAGGCATCGACGTCACGGATTCCCGGCGAAAACAGATCCAGGTCCGCTCCCCTCCAACCGTCACCGCCAGATCGTGCGAGCCGTTGTCTTCCAGATCGGGCCATCGCTGGGGCACGATCTCCCGCATGATCGACAGAATCGACTCGCGGAAGCTCGGCTCGTTGTGAAACCGCAGAGCCAGATAGGGGTCCACATGAATGACCCGGTGGTCCCATCCGAGGATGAGCCTTCCCATCCGCGGCTCCGAAGGCGTGTCGTACCGGCACTGCGCGCCGCGCAGGAGCAAGCCCAGCACATGCTGATGCCGGTGCATCAGCGGTTCGTCGCCGCCGATGGCGATGCCCCACCACGACCTGCGCTGAGGCAAGGGTTCGGGCAGCACGACCATGTTGACCATGGCGCCCACCGACCAGTTGCCGTTGACCGCGCACGACGAGGCCGGCCCGGACGCCATGCCCCGCTGCCTGGCCTGCTCAAACAACCGATCCTGAACGTGCCGCCCCTCGCACCACGCCGTCAACGCGTCCACGGGAACGCCCCACGACGCCAGACATTCGTCCCGCCTCACGCCGCCCGGTCCCAACAGGCCGATCATCACCGCACGCACCGACATCAGCCGCTGCAGTTCCTGAACCAGTCCCGTCAAATCCAAACCAGCCGGCGCGATTGGTGATACGGCATTGCTGCATGGTGTGAGTGTCATGAACCCTACCCCAGAACGAAAGGGACTCCGGCTAGCCTGACTTATTATAAGATAGAACTATCCCTATAGCTAGTCCACTTTCGATTTCGTCTGCGGATTCTTGCCGGCCCCTACGCGCAAACGGTTCACCATAACACCCGTATTTCATTAGATTCAGAAAGAATACTCCCTTGAACTGACCTGTTTCGTGCGAGCGGCAGCAAGAAGGTCCACGTGTCGGAACTCATGTTCAATATAGGGTTTACCCTGTAATTGTCTGATGAAAAGCCGTAAAACAACAAGATACGAACCTACCCTGAACGAAGCACATCATCGTGAAAATAACCTGGTCTGGCTCCGCTTTCGTCCGTCCGCGACATGTTCATAGGGAGGGCATTGTCACCGGGCATTCACCCTATCCAAGTGGCTTATACGCAGACGCCGGGGCTGGGGACCGGGGGACCGGGGGACCGGGGGACCGGGGGGCCGGGGGGCCGGGGGACCGGGGGGCCGGGATGTTCGTACCCTAATGACAGAAGGTCCAAATCCGAATGCCGAACTCAATACGGTTTTCACCACAACGGCACGACGAGTACGACGGCCCGCACGAAAGTCGTCGCGTTCATTCTGCAAGACAACGCGAAAGACCATGGGATAAGTCTTCAGTTCGCGCGGAAAACCCCTCGTTCCCAGGCGGACCGTCGTGCTCGTCGTGCCGTTGTGGTGATGATGGATTTGTTTTGGCATTCGGATTTGGACCTTCGTCATTGCCCCCCGTTCGCTTCATGATGCCCATGCGTCGGCTGCGGCGCGGGATGCGGGTCACATTGCGGCGAGGGTGGGAAACACGTACCTTGCGGGGATGGGTGAAGGTTCATTTCAAGCGCCGTCCGCCGAGCAGGTGCGGCGTCATCTGCTGATGTGTCCGCCGCGGCCGCCGGGCGGCTGGGCGATGTGGCTGCCGATGGCGGCGCTGGGCATGGTCGCGGCGCTGAGCCTGACAGTCGAGCACGCGCTGATGTCGGTGCTGCCCTGGATGCTCCTCGGCGGCGTGATCGGCGCGGCGTCGTGGCGGGCGGGCAACATCCGGCGGCTCGAAGACCGGGTCAACTACGTTCACGAACTGGCGATGCTCCGGCACTGGCCTGCGGCACTGAGACTGACGTGGGTGTTGTTGCCGCGGGTCTGCGCTTCGCCGCCGATGCATGGGCGTACGGTGGCGCTGCTGGCCCATCTGCTGGACCAGGTCAAGGCGTACGACGCCGCGATCGTCGCGTACGACTACCTGATCGATCATCTGCCGTCGGAGCATCCCGGTTCGATTCAGCTTCGTCTGCATCGGGCGATGGCGCAACTCTCGCTCGATCAGCTCATCGACGCGGACGACGCGATCCGCCGATGCCGGGGCGTGATGGATCGTTTCGCGGGCACGGCGATGTCGGCGACGTACCGGCTGGCGAGCCTGTTCCAGATGGTGCGGACGAACCACTTCGCCGACGCGATCGAAGCGGGCGCGAATCTGGCGGAAGACCTCAGGCCCCTCGGCGTGGACGCGGGCTACGGCCACGCGCTGATGGCACTGTCGTGCCACCGTCTGGCGACGGCGGGACGCGATGATCTGGCGGAACTGGCGAAACAGTGGTGGGCCACGGCGACGCTGCTGCTGCCGGCCGAAACGCTGCTCTGGCGCTTCGCGGAGTTGAAGCCGGTGATGGAATCGCTGCCCGCATCGAACAGGCCGACGACATGAACGAGACGAATACGCCCAACACGAACAGTCCTCCCGGCCCGGACTCGCGGCCACCCGCCGCGGGCCGTCGCGTGACGGCGTTCGATCCTCGCCGTCTGACGGGACAACTGGCGCGGGACAGCTTCGTGCGCGGGATGCTGTTCTTCGTGCTGCCCGCGGGGCTGATCCTGATCGGCGGCAGCGGCGTCCTCGCCCGGCCGCTCTGGGCGATGGGACTGGCGGTGCTGGCGGGACTGTGGCTGGTCATCAGCGTCACCGGCGCGCGGGCGTGGCAGCGCGTGGTGCAACTGACGTCGCAACTGGAGCACAATCCGGCCGCCGCCGAGGCGCAACTCGCCGTGGCGCTCGACCGCTGGGCCTTGCACCGTTCCATCCGGCTGATGATCTACCATCGCCTGGCGGTGCTCAGGCATTACCAGCAGCAGTTCGCGGAGGTGGCGCTGATCTGCGACTGCCTGCTGCGCCAGCGGCTGGGCTCGGCGGACCAGATCAGGCCTCATCTGCTGCTGATGCTGGCGGAATCACGGCTGATCCTCGGCGACCATGTGGGCGCGTATCTCGCGCTGTCCACGATGACGAAACAGAAGCTCAATCTCGTGCAGACGCTGCAGCGCACGGCCTTGCAGACGCGTTACCTCATCGAGACGAACCATCACGAGGCAGCGCTGGACCAGTGGCCGCGGACGGTGGCGATGGCGGAACTGATGCCCGCGCCGCAGTGCGGGGCCATGCACGCGATGCTGGCCATCGCCGCCGAGCGACAGCAACGGATGGACCTGGCGCACTGGTTTCAGCGACGGGCGGCAGTGATCAGCACGCCGGAGCAGATTCACGCCCTCCTCGGCCACGCCTCTTCCGGAAGTATTCCCACTGGCAACTTTCCCGGCGATTTTCCAGACAACTTCCCCGCGAAGCTGGGATAATCTCGCCGCGAAATCCCACGGATTCGCGGTGTACCGCTCATCCATGGGCGTCCATCCTCATTCCCAGCCGCGGGCAAACTGCCCGTGCGTCTTTTCCTTCGTCGTTCGGATTGGAAAATGCGGGCCTTCCCCCCCGCTTTCATCGCAAGCCAACCCTCCGCGCCTCTGCTAATCTATGCGGCCATGACGCAGTCGATCACCGAACAGGATGTCCGCCATGTGGCCCGGCTCAGCCGGCTGAAGCTCTCCGACGAGGAAGTCCGCCATTTCACGCAGCAATTGGGCAATGTGATGCAGTACATCGCCAAGCTCAGCGAGCTGGACGTGACGAACGTCGAGCCGATGGCGCACGCGCTGGATATGAGCAACGTGCTGCGCGAGGATGAGCCGCAGCCGGGGATGGACGTGGACCTGGCGCTGGCCAACGCGCCGGACCGGTCGACGCCGTTTTTCAAAGTGCCCAAGGTGCTCGGCGAAGGCTCGGGCGCGTAACCGAGCCGGGCTGTGTCAGCTCGGTTCTTGTTGGAGTGGCAACGTGCCCTGCAGGGCGAAGGATCGTTCAGCGTGGATCTGACCCGCATCAGCCTGGTGGAATTGCGTGACGCGATCGCGGCGAAAAAGCTCGGCGCGGAGGAAGCTGCCCGCGGCTACCTGCAGCGCATCGAGAAGCTCAATGCCAGGCTCCATGCGTACCACGAGGTCTATGCCGACCGTGCGTTGGCGAGGGCCAGGGCGGTGGACAACGGCGAAATCACCGGGCCTCTGGCGGGCGTGCCGCTGGCGCTGAAGGACAATCTCTGCACCGATTGGGGACACACGACCTGTTCGTCGAAGATGCTGGCCAACTATCAGTCTCCGTTCACCGGCACAGCCGTGGCGAAGCTGGAACAAGCCGGGGCGATCTGCCTGGGCAAAACGGTGCTTGACGAGTTCGCCATGGGATCATCCACGGAAAACTCAGCCGTCGGCCCGGTGCGTAATCCGTGGAACACCGACTGCGTGCCCGGCGGCTCCTCCGGCGGTTCGGCGGCGGCGATGGCGGCGGACCTCTGTGCCGGGGCGCTCGGCTCCGACACCGGCGGCTCCATCCGCCAGCCCGCGGCCCTGTGCGGCATCGTCGGTCTCAAGCCCACCTATGGCCGAGTGTCACGCTGGGGTCTGGTCGCCTTCGGCTCCAGTCTCGACCAGATCGGCCCGTTCGGTCACACCGTCGCCGACGTCGCCCTGCTCCTGCGCACCATCGCCGGCGTCGATCCCCACGACTCCACCAGCGTCGATCAGCCCGTGCCCGACTACGTGGCCCAACTCGACCGCAAACCCGACCAACTCCGCATCGGTCTGGCCAAACAATACCTCAGCGACGCGAACCATCCCGCCGTCGCCAAGGCCATCGACGATGCGGTCAAAATCTTCCAGAGCGCCGGCGCGGAAATCGTGCAGGTCGATCTGCCCCACACGGAATACGGCATACCGACGTACTACATCGTGGCCACGGCGGAAGCCAGCTCGAACCTCGCCCGCTACGACGGCGTGCACTACGGCCACCGAGCCGCGCAGTGCGACGACCTGACCGACCTGTACGCCGCCAGCCGGGCCGAGGGCTTCGGCGATGAAGTCAAACGACGCATCATGCTGGGCACGTACGCCCTGTCCAGCGGCTACTTCGATGCGTTCTATCTGCGGGCTTTGAAGGTTCGCCGGCTGATCAAGAACGACCTCGACGCGGCGTTCGCCAGGTGCGACGCGATCCTGTGTCCCACCACGACGGGGCCGGCGTTCCGCTTCGGCGACAAAGCCGGCGATCCGCTGGCGATGTACCTCAACGACATCTACACCGTCAATGCCAATCTCGCGGGCATTCCGGGCATCAGCGTACCGGCGGGTTTGGCGGACGGACTTCCGGTGGCGATCCAACTGTTCGGGCCGCTGTTCGACGAGCCTCGCCTGCTCCGCATCGCGCGCCTGTACGAGCAGGCCACCGGACACGGAAAGCTTCGACCGTCGATCTAGCGCCCGCACAGGCCCCATGACGCGATCATGGGAAACAACCTCATCAACCAACCGTCAGTTGCCAAAGCCAAGGGAGGGAAAGCAATGGGCAAGGATGATCGGCTTTTCGTTGGCGTGGATCTGGGGGGCACGAACATTCAGGCCGGCGTGGTTGACGCCGACGGAACCATTCTGGGCCGGAGCAAGACGAAAACCAGGCCGGAGAACGGCGCGGAAGCCGTGGTGGGCCGAATCGCCAAGACGATCGACGAGGCGATTGTGGAAGCCAAGCGGACCCGCGCCGACATCGCCGGCGTGGGCATCGGCGCGCCGGGGGTGATCGACTTCGACCACAGCGTCGTGGTTACAGCCGTGAACCTGCGGTGGAACAACTTCCCGCTGGCCAAGGTGCTCAAGGCGCAGATCGATCTGCCCGTGCTGCTGGACAACGACGTGAACGTCTGCACGTGGGGCGAGTGCTGTGCCGGCGCGGCGAAAAAGTTTCACGACGTGCTGGGCATCTTCGTCGGAACCGGCATCGGTGGCGGCCTGGTCTTCGGCGACAAGCTCTACCGGGGCCACTTCGGCAGTGCCGGCGAGATCGGTCACACCATCCTTCACGCCGACGCCGGCCTCGGTCGCCGCACCCTCGAAAACCGCGCCAGCCGAACCGCGATCGTCAACCTCCTCGTCGAACTGATCCGCGCCAACCATGCCAGCATGATCGACAAACTCGTCGACGGCAAGCTCGAAGACGTCCGCTCCAAGGTACTGGCCAAGGCGGTGGAATCGAAAGATGAACTGGCCTGCGAGGTGGTCGCACGTGCAGCGCACGAAGTTGGCGTGGCGGCAGCCAATGCCGTAACTTTGCTCAGCCTCCCCTGCGTGGTCATCGGCGGCGGGCTGACCGAAGCCCTGGGATCGGCTTACGTGGACCTCGTCCGCATCGCGTTCCGGAAATACGTGTTCCCGTCGGAACTGCGGGCGTGTGAAATTGTTCAAAGTAAACTCGGCGACGACGCGGGACTGGTCGGCGCTGCCTTTCTGGCGCGACAACCGTCGTAATTAACAGCAGTTAAGCTACGTCATACGACCCCTACCAACGGACATTTTCCTGCCTTGTTCGTACAATCACACTTGATTTACGGAACTAAACTCACTAAAAGTTGGAGTTCAACGACGCTGTTTTCCGATTCTCAAAAACGACAGAGCTTTCTCCCCTCCGCCCCGTTGTCGCTTCGGCGACAGCGGGGTTTTTGTTTTTGCCTCGGAAAAATACCCGTCCTATAACCTGCACGCGGTGAAACGCCTCATAACTCCATGAAACTTTCCCAGCCCGCGACACAGCGCGCGCAGTCTGCCATCCCGCGAAATGACCTGATGTTCCGCTGTCGCACCACGGCGAACGTGCAATGTCCGTCACGCCACCTTGATCCGCGCCATTGCCTGACGCGCCTTGGCGATGTCTTCCTGAGGCATGGCGTTGGCGCGGTCGATCATTCAAGCCGAATGTAATTCACCCTCACCCGGATACACTGTTGGTATGGCCAAGGTGTATCTCGAAACCAGTTTCATCAGCGCCTGCGTAAGTCAACGAACGGACGAAGGCAGCGTGTGGCGTCGCCGGGAAAGCCAGACCTGGTGGACCTTGGAGCGAAAGCTGCACGAGCTTTGGATTTCCGCGGAAGTGTTGGCGGAGTTGTCTCATCCCTCGCATCAGCATCGAACCCCGGCCTTACAGATGCTGGCGGATGTCCATGTCATCCCGCTTACCGATGAAATTCACGGCTTTGCTCAACTGCTGGTGCGGGAAAAGGTGATGCCGGGACCGGGAGGCCAGGGGGATGCGATTCATGTTGCGGCCGCAACGGTGCATGGGGTGGACGTTTTGGTTACGTGGAATCAGAAGCACATCGCCAATGTCGGCAAATTGAGACACTTGCAGGTGGTTTGTGTCCGGGCGGGTTATCTGCCGCCGATGATTGTCACACCGGACCAGTTTGGTTCGTATGCCTGAAGGAGCTTACGCCATGGCTGGTGATCCCCTGATTGACGAAGTTCGCGCGATCCGCCAGGAAGTCGTTCGTGAAGCTGGAAACGATCTGGCGTTGCTTTGCGACCGGTTACGGGAAATCGAACGGCAGTTTCACAGTCGCACCGGCCCCTTTACCGATGTGCCTGTGCAGCCTGTTCCGGAGTTGTTCCCGCTGATGAACAAGCCGACGGAAGATCCTCTGTTGGACGATCTCCACCGCATGCGGCAGCGAAATGCGGAAACGTAAGGCATCGGAGGAGGTCACGCCACCTTGATCCGCGCCATCGCCTGGCGCGCCTTGGCGATGTCTTCCTGAGGCATGGCGTTGGCGCGGTCGATGGTTGCCTGCGCCGTGGTCCCGCTCGTGGCTTCCACAGCCTTGACGTCGAGCCGGCCGGAGTTGTCGTAGCTGAACGTCACGTAGATCGTCGAGCCTTTCCGCAGGCCCCACGGCAACTGCTTGATCTGGCAGACGCCGATGGGAATGCACTCGTCCGGCTTCGTCGATTCGCCTTCCACGATGATCACCGTCACGGAGGTCTGGTTGGGCACCACCGTGCCGTACCGTTTGGTGACGCTCGTCGGCAGCGATGTGTTGCGGGGGATGATGATGGAGTTGACCTTGGACTTGTCCGGCCTGGTCATCACCACGCCGAGGCTGTGCGCGTTGACGTTGGACGTGGTGATGGCGCGGAGGACCTGCGTGGCTTCCTTGTCGTCGAACTGCGCCGACGGGTTCCAGGCGACGGGGTCCTGCGCGGGATCGACGACGGCGTCCTGAACGGTGGTCTCCATGGAGGGTTCAGCGCCGGTGTCGGTCAGGTCCTCATCCGTGAGCATGGGCAGCACGTCGGCCTGATCGATGGCCCTGGGCGTCAGCGGCTCCTCGACGGCCTTGGGCTTGGGCGTTTTGGGTTTGGCGGCTTTGGTCTGCCGCTTCGTCTGGGCGTGGTGCATCTGGAAGAGGCGGATGGCGGCATGGATCGCAGCGCCGTGGGCGACGACTTCATCCGGCGACAGCGACGTGTTGGCGGGCCGGCCCGTGACGCGCTTGAGCAACTCCAGCACCTGAGGCATCCGCGTCGAGCCGCCGACGGTCAGCACCTGGTCCACCTGACCCCACTTCAGCCCCGCAGCGTCGATCACGCGGTTCACCCGGCTTTCCGTGCGGTACAGCAGGTCGGCTGTCATCTGCTCAAACTGCTCGCGCGTCAGGTCCACCGTCATCGTCTGGCCGGCGTGCGTGCAAACGATGCGCGTCTTGGCGCGGACGGAGAGGTTTTTCTTCGCTTCCTCCGCGCTGGCGAACAAGCCCTGCATCGCATGCTTGTCCTGCCGTGGATCCTGATTGTGCTTCTGCTTGAACGCCTCGGCGACATAGTTGACGATGCGTTCGTCCCAGTCCTTGCCGCCCAGGCGGACGTCGCCGTCGGTGGCCAGCACGGTCAGGTCTTTGCCCTCGATGCGCAGGACGGTGACGTCGAACGTGCCGCCGCCGAGGTCGTAGACCACCGCATGATGGCCGGGCACGGTTTCATCGACGAGCCGGATGATTTCGTTGACGTCGTCGCTTTTGTGCAGGAAATCGCGGTAGGCGTACGCCAGCGCGGCGGCGGTCGGCTCGTTGAGGATGTCCAGGACTTCAAGCCCCGCGATCTGGCCCGCCGCGATCGTCGCCTGACGCCGGCCTTCGTCGAAGTACGCCGGCACGGTGATCACCGCGCCGTCGATCGGGCCGATCTTCGCTTCCGAGTCCTGCTTCAGTTTCCGCAGAATCATCGCGGCAATGGCTGGAGGCGGAAGCTGTCGGCCCATGATCTGCCGGCTGTACCAACGCTCGCCCATCTCACGTTTGACGCATTCCACCGTCAGGTCCGGCTCAATCACCGCCGATCGCTTGGCCTCCTGACCCACCACCACGTCGCCCGTCGGCTCGAACAGCACCACCGACGGCGTCACCAGCGAACCTTCGGCATTCGGAATCGTCACCGGCTGGCCATGGTTGTCCAGATACGCCACGGCGCAGAACGTCGTACCCAGGTCGATGCCCACGTAGCGTTTTGTCCGCCCTGCATTGGACATGCTCGCGCTCCATCGCCCGACGACCCAACCCGCGCCGGCGTGAGGATTATACGGCCTGATCGTGGCAATTACTGGTCTTTGGGTTCGTACGTGCGAATTTCCGGCGGCGGCGACAATGGCATCTCCTCGCCCTTCGCCGGCCCCAGTCCCAACGACCCGTCTCCCGTCACGGTGATCACCCACCGCCCTTCGCCCAGGCTCCGGTACACCGCCTTGCCCTGCTGCGCATGCTCGGCCGACCAGTCCACCTCCGCCAGCTTCGGGTCGATCACCACACCCCGCTCCGGCGGCGTCCGATCGTCAAACACCCGGCGAATCCATATCCGCCCGCCAAGCACCACGTAATCCACGTAAATCTCACGACGCGGATCGAGGTTTGTCTCAACGCGCTTCAGTTCCCCCTCGGCTGTGCGGATCACCACGCTGATCTTGCCGCCCTTGACCAGCAGCTCCGTCACCGCCGTGCGCCGCACCGCCTCGTTGTACGTGTCCCGCAGCTTGTCGTACTGGACCTGCGTTTCCTGCCACTGCCGGCGATATCGCTCGGTCTGCATCTGGCTCTGGACAAGCTGATACCCCATCAGCGCCGCCACGCCGAGAATCGCCAGACCGACAAAGCCGTAGACTTTCTGGATCATCGGACCAAGTGTAGCACAATCCCCCTTTTTCTCTCCCATAGACCAAACCTGCCTGAAGCCGAAGAAGACCCGACCAGCGTTGCGGACCTTCTCGTATTTTCATAGGATTGCCCACACACCTTGAACGGGGACTTCCATGACTATTACGACTTCGATCGGGCGCTGGGGAACGTGGGCTGCTTGTCTGTTGCTGCTTTGCGGTTCGGCGGGCTGCACCTTCCGTACTACGCAACTGGACGAAAAGACGGGCCGGTTTGCGACCATCGACAAAATTCCGGACAAAGCCCTTGTGCAGAAGGATGTGATCGCACTGGACAAGATTGGCCGCATACTCCTGCTGCGGACTTCCGACGCGCCGAGCAATCTCTCCGTCGGCGTTCTCGATGAGTACCGTGCGTTCGTGCTGGACTCATTCCGCAACATGCACCGTTTCGGCGCGGTGATGACGATCAAAGACATGGAAAAGAAGATCATCGCCGACGGACTGGCGGACAAGGTCGGCGACCTGAACGGCCTGGTCGCGATCCATAAGCTGGCGACCGAGCAAGGCGACTTCCTCGTGGCGGAATACAAAATCATCTGGGAACACGGCGACGTCTACACGTTCGACGTGACCATCGCCAAGGCGTCGGACGCCAACACCGTGCTGCACATCCACCACACCGCACTGATTTGGATCGGCGCGGATGGTCCGCTCTTCTATCCGGTGTTCAACGCGGTGATGGACTGGACGGACGAATGCCGCGCCAAGGCCGGCGAGTCGACAAAGGCGGCCATGCTCAAGTAAATCCAACGCGGCTCGAAACCGACCGGGCTTACGGGGCCAGGAACAGCCGGTTGGGGTTTTCGAGGAAGGAGATCACGTCGTTGAGGAAGCGGGCTGCCACCGCGCCGTCGACGAGGCGGTGGTCGTAGCTGAGGCTCAGGGGCATGATCAGGCGCGGCTCGATGCGGTCGCCTTCGACCACCACGGGCATCTTCTTGGACCGGCCGACGAGCAGGATCGCCACTTCGGGATGGTTGATGACCGGCGTGGACCACAGGCCGCCGACGGCTCCGAGGTTGCTGATGGTAAACGTGCCGCCGCGGAGGTCGTCCACGGTGAACTTGCCGTGCCGCACATTGTCCGCCAGCGTCGCCAGCGTGGTGCAGAGCTGGGGAATGGGAAGCTGGTCGGCATTGCGGATGTTGGGCACGACCAGGCCTCGCTCGGTGTCCACGGCGATGCCGATGTTGACGTACCGCTTGTAGACGACCTGCTCGGCATTGACGTCGATGCTGGCGTTGAGCGCCGGGTGACGCCGCAGGGACAGCGCGCAGGCGCGGATGACGAACGGCATGGTGGTGATCTTCACGCCGGCGGCTTCGTAGTCCGCCTTGGCGCTCTGGCGCATCAGCTCCAGCTTGGTGATGTCCGCCTGATCGAAATTGGTCACGTGCGGAATCACGGTCGTGGAGTTGACCATGTTCAGGGCGATGGTCTTGCGGATTTTGGAGAGCTTGTCGATGCGGATCGGCCCCCACTTGTCGGCGCTGTCCTGGCCGGGCGGGGTCACGGCGGCGGGCGCGGCAAGCACGGGGGCAGCCACCGCCGTCTGACGCACGGCGGCGATCACGTCTTCCCGCGAGATGCGGCCGCCTTCGCCGGTGCCCTTGACGCGATTGAGATCGACGCCAAGCTCGCGCGCCAGACGCCGCGTGGCGGGACCGGCGGCGACGTGTTCGGACGAGGCGGGGACAGATACGGGTTCCGGATCGGGGATGGTGGTGGGCGCGGGGGCGGGAGTGGGTGCGGGAGAATCCGCGACGTTGTCGCGGCTTGACGTTGACGTTGGCGTTGGCACTGGCGCGGGAGCGGCTTTGGGCGCGGGGGCGGGCTTCGGTGCGGCGGATGGGGCGATCCCATCGATGCTCATCAGCGTCTGGCCGACCTTGATGGCGTCGCCCGCCTTGACCATGACCTTGAGTATCTTCCCCGCGGCCGGGCTGGGGACTTCCACCGTCGCCTTGTTGGTCTCGACCTCCAGCAGCGGCTGGTCTTTTTCCACTTCATCGCCCGCAGCCACGAGGACGTTCACCACGTCGCCGCCTTCGATGTTTTCGCCAAGATCGGGAAGTTTGAAATCGATGGCCATGTTCAGTCCCATCTGCAAAGGAAAACAAACGAATGATTCGCAATCGGCTTACACCGTCCACGGCGCGGGCGTGTCGGGATTGACGTGCAGATCCTTGACCGCCTGCGCGAGCTGTGTCGGGGTGAATAAGCTCTGTTTAGCCAGTTGCCGCAAGGCCGCGAGCGTGACGCACTCGGCGTCGACGTTGAAGAACCGTCGCAGGGCTTCGCGGGTTTCGCTGCGACCGAAGCCGTCGGTGCCCAGGGTGTAGAGGCCGCCGGGAACCCATGGTGCGATCTGCTGCGCCAGGAGCCGCACGTAGTCGGACGCCGCGATGAACGGGCCTTTTTCCTTGGCCAGCAGCGTTTCAATGTAGCTCTGCTTCGGCTTCTGATCGGGATGGAGCAGGTTCCAGCGATCGACCGCCATGGCATCGCGGCACAGCTCGGTGTAGCTGGTGACACTCCAGATGGTGCTGGCGACGTTGTATTTTTCAGCCAGAATCTGCTGGGCGCGAAGGACTTCGCGGAGGATCGCACCGGAGCCGAGCAGTTGCACGTGGCCCACGGGCTTGGGGGGCGTGATCGTGCCGAGCTTGTACATGCCGCGGATGATGCCTTCCTCGACGCCGGCGGGCATGTCGGGGTGGACGTAGTTTTCGTTTTCCAGCGTGATGTAGTAGATGACGTCCTCGCCGTCGCCGTACATGCGTTTGAGGCCGTCGAAGACCAGGACGGAGGTTTCATAGGCGAAGGCGGGATCGTACGCGCGGACATTGGGAAAGGCGGTGGCATTGAGCAGGCTGTGGCCGTCCTGGTGCTGAAGTCCTTCTCCGTTGAGCGTGGTGCGACCGGCGGTGCCGCCGAGCATGAAACCGCGGGATCGACTGTCGCAGGCGGCCCAGATCAGGTCGCCGATGCGCTGGAAGCCGAACATGGAGTAGTAGATGAAGAAGGGAATCATGTACACGCCGTGTTCGGTGTGCGACGTGCCTGCCGCGATAAAGGAACTCATCGACCCGGCCTCGGTGATGCCTTCCTCGAGAATCTGGCCGTTTTTCGCTTCCTTGTAGTACAGCATCGTGTCGGAATCGACCGGCTCGTATATCTGGCCGGCGTGGGAGTAGATGCCGATCTGTCGGAAGAGGGCCTCCATGCCGAACGTGCGGGATTCGTCGGGGACGATGGGCACGATGTGCTGGCCGATTTTCTTGTCGCGCAGGAGCTTGGTGAGCAGGCGGACGAAGCCCATGGTGGTGGACAGGTCGCGGTCGCCGGTTCCCTTGGTGAACTCGGCGTAGTCGGCGAGGGTGGGCAATTCCAGCGGCTTGGCGGTGATGCGTCGCGCGGGGACGGGGCCGCCGAGCGTCTTGCGGCTCTGGCGGAGGTACTTCATTTCCGGGCTGTCTTCGGGAGGCCGGTAGAATGGAGCCTTGGCCACGTCGACATCGGAGACGGGAATGCCGAACCGCGTGCGGAACTCGCGGAGTTCGTCCTCGTTGAGTTTCTTCTGCTGATGCGTGATGTTTTTGCCTTCGCCCGCTTCGCCCAGGCCGTAGCCTTTGACGGTCTTGGCGAGGATGACGGTGGGCTGTCCCGTGTGTTCCGTGGCGGCTTTGAAGGCGGCGTGGACCTTGTCGGGGTCATGCCCGCCGCGGCGCAGGCGGCGCAGATCGTCGTCGGACATGTTCTTGACCAGTTCGAGCAATTCGGGGTATTTGCCGAAGAAATGCTCGCGGATGTACTGGCCTGATGAGACGATGTATTTCTGATATTCGCCGTCGACGACTTCGCCCATGCGTTTGACGAGCAGGCCGGTCTTGTCGGCGGCGAGCAGGCGGTCCCAGTCGTCGCCCCAGACGACCTTGATGACGTTCCACCCCGCGCCGCGGAAGGCGCCTTCGAGTTCCTGGATCATTTTGCCGTTGCCGCGTACGGGGCCGTCGAGGCGCTGGAGGTTGCAGTTGATGACCCAGACGAGGTTGTCGAGCTTTTCGCGTGAAGCGAGGGTGATGGCGCCGAGGGTTTCGGGTTCATCGCTTTCGCCGTCGCCGACGAAGGCCCAGACCTTGGCGCCCTTGTCGGGAACGATGCCGCGGTCGTAGAGGTACTTCATGAACCGCGCGCGGTAGATGCTCTTGATGGGGCCGAGACCCATGGAAACGGTGGGAAACTCCCAGAAATCGGGCATGAGCCAGGGATGGGGATAGGAGGAGAGTCCGGTGCCGATGCCGTCGCGCAGCTCGCGTCGGAAGTTGGCCAGGTGCTTTTCGGTGAGCCTGCCTTCAACGAAAGCGCGGGCATAGACGCCGGGCGAGGCGTGACCCTGGAAGTAGATCAGGTCGCCGCCGCAGTCGTGGTCCTTGCCGCGGAAGAAGTGGCTGTAGCCGACTTCCAGCAGGGTGGCCAGCGAGGCGTAGGTGGAGATGTGTCCGCCGAGACCTTCGCTTTCCTTGTTGGCGCGGACGACCATGGCCATGGCGTTCCAGCGGATGACGCTCTTGATCCGGCGTTCGAGGTCGCGGTTGCCGGGATAGGGCGGCTGCTCGGAGGCGGCGATGGTGTTGATGTAGGGCGTGGTCTGGGTGTACGGCAGCTCCACGCCGCCGCGCTGGGCCTTGGCGTCGAGCGCGGAAAGGAGGTAGCTGACGCGGCGAGGGCCTTTGTTTTGCAGGACGTAATCGAGGGATTCCAGCCATTCGGCGGTTTCCACGGGATCGGCGTCGTGCCCGTTGGTATGCGTGACGTCGGTGCTCATGGGAGTGAATCAATGCGGGACGCGACAAGTCGCGGCGCTACGTTATTCTTCGACGCGGCGATCGCGCCGGGGTTTGTAGAGTTCGGTGGCGACGCCGAAGTGGACTTCGCCGGCGTTGGGCACGGTTTCGCTCATCGTCGGATGCGGATGAATGGTCTCCGTCAGGTCGCGGACGGAGCAGCCCATCTCAATGGCGAGCACGCCTTCGGCGATCAGTTCGCCGGCACTGACGCCGACGAGACCGACGCCGAGGATGCGATCGGTTTCCGGATCGATGACGAGCTTGGTCAGCCCATCCGGTCGACCGACAGCCTGCGCGCGGCCGGAGGCGGCCCAAGGATACAACGCGGTTTTGTACGGGATATTCCCATCTTTGGCTTCCTGCTCGGTCAGTCCCGCCCAGGCGATTTCAGGATCGGTGAATACCACGGCGGGAATGGCCTGATTGTCGAACGCGGCGGGATGGCCCAGCAACGCTTCGACGGCGACCTTGCCTTCCTTGGTGGCCTTGTGCGCGAGCATCGGTTCGCCGGCGATGTCGCCGATAGCGCAGATGGCGGGGTCGGCGGTGCGCTGCTTGTCGTCAACCTCAATGAACCCCTTGGGCGAGAGCTTGACCTTGGTGTTCTCCAGCCCCAAGCCGTCGGTGTTGGGACGCCGTCCGATGGCCACCAGCACGCGATCGAACTCCCGCTGGCTCTGTTTGCCCGCGGCATCTTCCAGCGTGACGAGGATGGTGGAACCTTTGTCCTCGACCTTGGCGACTTTGGTGCCCAGCAGGATTTCGTCGAGCAGTTTCTCCATGCGGGCGCGCAGCGGCTTGACCAGGTCCGGGTCCGCGGCCGGCAGCAGCTTGGGCATCATCTCGACCACGGTGACGTGGGAGCCGATGGCGGCATAGACGCTGGCCATTTCCAGGCCGATGTATCCGCCGCCGACGACCAGCAGCCGTGCGGGGATGTCCTGCAAGGCCAGCGCGCCGGTGGAATCCATCACGCGATCAGTGGGCAGATTGAACAGCGCGGGCATCGCCGGCCGCGAACCGGCCGCGATGATCGCATGGTCGTAGGTGATGCAGTTGTGTTCAAGTTTGGAGCCATCGACGGAGTCCAGCCGCATGCGCTGGGAATCTTCAAAGAAACCTCGCGCCTGGATGACCTTGACGTTGCGTTTCCTGGCCAGGGTCTTTAACCCCATGGTCAGGGTGCCGATGACTTTGTCCTTGCGTGCGCGCAGGGCATGGACATCGATGCGTGGGGCGTCGTAGTGGATGCCCCAGTCCGCCATGTCACGGGCTTCGGTAATCAGCCGTGAGGCGTGGAGCAGGGCCTTGGAGGGAATGCAGCCGCGTTGGAGGCAGACGCCGCCAAGGTTGGGGTCCTGATCGACAAGCGTGACTTCCATCCCCAGATCAGCCGCGAGAAACGCCGCGGCATATCCACCGGGACCGCCGCCTAAAACCAGCAGTTGCGTGTGCATATCAAGTCCTGACCACGTGTGTGACCGACCGCCGCCACCTGGCGGAAAGTTGAGATGTATCGTAGCAGGCAAAATCGTGCAGGGCACGAAGAGGTGGAGAAGTGGGAAAAACAGATAAGCAAGACTGAAATCGCCCCGAAGCATCCATCGCGTCGAAAAGGCGGCTGCTCAGCCGCACTCCCCGCGACAGGCATGGAACGCGAGGCTGGATATGGCCGTCCGCACATCCAGCGCCCAGCACCTCAGTGCGCCGCCGCCGGCTGCTCCCACCGTCGCAACTGCTGCTGCGTCACGACATCCGTGAGCATCCGGTCCACACAAAGTTCCAGCCGGCTCTCGGTGTCGTAAACCCCAAGCTCGATCAGCCGGCGAACCCGTGAAACCAGGTCCACTCGCACATCCGGCATCGTGCCGCCGGCAGGTTGAAACTGGATCTGATCCTCAGATTCCAGGTCCATTTCCGCCTGACTGCCGACGCAGCCTTGATCGGACACCAGAAAACGGCGAGCTGAACTGGACATAAGGGACTCCATTCCCAATTCCCGGACCCCTCCGGGACGTCTTGCCTTTTCATCCGGAATCCTTCCGGATCGCTTGCTCACCTGGCCCATGCTCGTCGAACATGAGCCTATGTCTCACTTCACGCTGACATGTCTCGCCAAGACGATTGGGTTTGGACCGCCCTCTCAGTTGCCACTTTACAGTATAGGGGTATTTACTTGACTCAACCAGCCCCAACCTGTAGCGTCGGGCCACATGGTCGAGGACTATCCCCGCACGCTGATGGAGTTGGAACGGCGTTTCAGCGACGAAGCGGCGTGCCGAGCGTATCTGTTCGCGTTGCGGTGGCCGCAGGGGTTTGTCTGTCCGCATTGCGACGGCACCACGGCGTGGCCGATGACACGGGGGCTGTGGCTGTGCGGGTCGTGTCGTGCGCAGG
>JADLAP010000012.1 GCA_020848195.1 Phycisphaeraceae bacterium | reverse complement strand
GCTGGTCGGCGCGCTGATGACCCGCGCCGCCGCGTGGCGGAAGGAATCCCGCGGAACGCACTATCGCCGGGATTTCCCCGACGCGATGCCCGGCTTCCGCGTGCATGACCTGTGGCAGCGCGGGCAGGGCCAGCCACTGACCTCACCCGTGCTCTGACCGCCGCGGCCTGCCGCCAAGCCGCGGCAGGCCGCCATGATCCCGTTTCCCCCACATCTCAATCCTCGTGTTCCTCGCCCTTCTTGAACTTGTCGCCGGGGTACGCCATCGTGTCGGTCAGCGCGTCTTTCTTGATCGTCGAAGCGTGGCCGTCGCAGAAGAGGTAGTTGGAGCCGCCGAAGGCTCGCTCGGTGGCCACCTCGTCGTACCAGAAGATGTCCTCTTCGCCGCCGAACGGCTCATGGCTGGATTCCCACGGGTGGAACGCCAGATGCACCTCGTGGGCGTCCATGCCGTCGGTGATTTCCTCGCCCTCGTGGTTGTAGTCGCTGCGATGGGCGGTATAGACGACCTCGGTGGGCTTAAGCAGGTTGTCCTGCCGCGCGCCTTTGACCTCGAAGTAGCCGTTGATGGCGTAGCTGACGATCGGTTCGAGTTCTCCGCCGTGATCCAGTTGGAACGCCCGTTTGGGATCCATCGGGCTGCGCATGACCTCGGACTCGAATTCCGGCACGATTTTCGCCAGCTTCTCGTGCCATTCTTCGTGATGCTCCTCGTCGTCGGCCGCGAGCAGGGCGGCCACAATGGTCCCGAGGATGCCCTGCATGCCGCCGCCGGCCGGCGAATAGCTGGCGTAGATCGGCAGCGTTTCGCCCGGTCCCATCGCCAAGGGATCGTGAACGCCGAAATAGTAGCCCTTGAACTGAACGAGATACGCTTCGGTGGCCTGACCGATGCTCCGCAGGTTGGCCATGTCCTGAATGGACTGGGCTCGCTTGCGGGCGGCCGCCAGCGCGGGCAGCAGGATGCCGATGAGCAGTGCGATCACGGAAATCACGACGAGAAGCTCGATGAGGGTGAATCCCGCGGCGCGATGCGGGCGCGGGAACAGCTTGATGTTGGTTGTCATGTTTGGCGTCTCCGGTAAAACAGCACGGACTCGAACGGTTTCGAGTCGTGCCGGGAACGTGCGTGTTCAAACCACAAGGAAAAACAGATCCAACGGTTCACGGAAAGGAACAGTTGGAAACCGGAGGCGCACGGGAAAGGATGCAGGCAAGAATCCGGCTGGCCGGGACATGCCGCGGCTTTCGGTGTGAACGCAGACTCGCCGGCATCAGCGCGAACAGCGCCAGAGCCGGCAGCACCGCCAGGATGACGGTCAGCAGCAGGTGACAGATCGGGCAGTCGCGTTCAGAGGCTGGATGCGGTTCCGGCGTCGTTTCGCCGGGCTGCTCTGCGTGATGCTCCGACGGATGCGACGCGGGGCTGGGCGTGTGAGCATGCGCCAGTCGATGCGCCGGCATCAGCACGCCCAGCCACGCGGCCAGGAGCGCCAGAAAAGCGAACTGGAATATCCGTCGGATCATTGTCAGTGTTACGCCGCAGGCGGGAAGTGGGTTCGTGTTAATGATTGATTATTCTCATTAATATTCTCCCGTCAACCGGATCACGGACGGAACTTCGGGTCGTAGTAGTCAAGGGTGCGGAGGACGGATGTGTTGGCGTCGTCCCATGTGTCGGCGAAGCGGTGATGCGAGCCGTGGCCGTCGGCGAAGGCGAAGTTCGCGCCGCTGGCATGACGGTCGCGGACGACGGAGCGCGGGATGTTGCCGTTGGCGGTGTCGATTTCGCTGTTGCGTGCCATGGAGTACATCATGACGGGGGAGCCTGAGGTCGGCACGTGGATGCCGGCGTCCGCGCCCCAGTACATCGGCATGAAGTGGTCGCTGTTCTTGTACTCACCCAGCTCGGCGACGACGATCTTTTTGCTCGGCTGAATCACGTCTTCCATGCGGATGCCGCGATCGCCCTGGCCGGGCTGGCCGTAGGGATCGTGGTTCGGCGCGAAGTAGGCGTTGAGCGCGTAGGACGTCGTCCGCGTACCCGCATCCCAGCCCGCGGCCTGATCGTTGGGGCAGCGGTGCATCGACAGGTTCTTTTCGATGTAGCCGCCGTCGGAAAGCACTTTCCAGTAGGCCGTGCCGCTGTACATCTGCGAGGTGGGAAACACGTAGCCCTTCTTGTCGGTGGCGAAGACGTTCATGCCGTGCGCGACCTGGCGGATATTCGACAGACACTGCGAAGCCTGCGCGCCGCGGCGGGCGCCGGCCAGCGCGGGAAGCAGAATGCCTACCAGAATCGCAATCACGGAAATCACCACGAGAAGCTCGATCAAGGTGAAAGCCAAACGCTGTGAACGGACGAAATAGCGGGACATGGACAAGACTCCTTCCCCCAAAGCGGCCACTAGCCGGCCTTGGCGGTCCTGAACAGGGAAACCCACGAACAATGGATGCGATGACGCCGAATGATGCGGCGGGACAGTGAAGCGGGATCCGATCAGGCGCAGGCGATCGGCGGCGCGCGGGTCAGACAGGGAGAAACAACGTCGGCCACGACGGGCCGGGCGGGGCATCGGTCATTGATCCAGTTCAAACATTCCGTCAGTGCCGGATTCACATCCGCCGGCGGCGGGACATCCAGCGTGGCCACGAGGTAGCAGATCGCGCATTTGCCCGGCCCCCCGGAATTTCCCGGGGAATTTTCCCCGGAATCACCCTTGGAATCGACAGGCCGCGTATCCTGGACCGGCTTGGGCTGGCCCATCCGGCTGCAGCACGAACGAGCCGACCCGATCGTCGGCGTCCGCTCCGCGCCCGGCACGCGAATGCTCCCCCGCGTGTGGCCCGGCATGATCATGCCGAACCACAGCAGAGACCACACGATCAGCAAACATCGAAACAGTCGCCCTGACATCGCGGGAATGCTAGGGACGCATCCGCTCAAGTCAATGAAAGGATCAAACAGACTTCTTTCATCCCCCTGCCGTTGACGCGATCATCTCACGGATGCACTCCGCCACCTGCGGCGACGATGCTTCCGTGTCGATCTGGACATTCGGCAGCACCCGGTACAGCTTCAGTTCACCATCCCCCGCCGGCTGACCCGATCCGTCCACCATCCCGCAGACATGCACCGGACACGGCAGCGACCCGGCAAGGTCGGGCAAGTCGTAGTGCCGCAGCACGTTCGGCATGAACAGGTCGGCGGAGCATGTGTAGTTCGCTTCGCCCAGCAGATGACGGAACGACGACAGGCCATGCCACGTCACCACGCCGGCGACGCGGCCATCGATCGCCGCCGCGTGTAAGGCGACCACGCTACCCGCCCCGCAGCCGGTCACGATGATCCGCTTCCCATCGACCTCCGGCCTCGACCGCAGCCACGCCAGCGAAGACAGGGCGTCGCGGATACGCATCGCCATGATCCCGTCGCCCAGCGCCGCCGAGGCGTAGGCCAGGTAACGATCCACGCCGCCCCACGATGCCATTTCGTACGGATACATCCCCGGCACGCTGTCGCCCCACCCGCGCAGGTCCACCGTCAGCAGATGCGCCGCCGATTCACCGCCGATGATGAATCCCATCGCCGACGTCAGCAGTTCCTGCTTGTACAGCAGACGATGCCGGCCACGGTCGTCCACATGCAATATCGCGGGAAACAATGTCCCGCCACGCAACCGAAGCCACGTCGCCGGAAGCTCGATACCCTCCTCCGGTCGAAGCATCAGCGCATGCCAGTCATGCGCGATGACCTGAAACGCTGGCCCGATCTCCGACTCCGGCAAAGCAACCTCGCCCGTCACCCCCGTCACCTTCGCGGCGGCTTGACGAATGATGTCGGGTCGCCGATCCCGGTTCCCCGCCAAGGTATCCGCCTCGGATATCGCCAGCGACCGCATGTGCGATTCACTGTGGCTGTGACAGCACAGTTCCTTGTCCGCCAGCGGTGCCACATCCTTGTCCGCTCCCCGCGGCAAGGCGCGGTCCGGCTCGCCGCGCAGCCAGCGATTGAGAAACCGCGCCATCTCCCGCGCCTGACGCAGCGAATACGAATGCGGCGCTTCATCGGCGAAAAACGAAAATCGGTCGCCGGCCTCCTCGCTGGCGTAATACGCCGCCGCGACTTCCGCCAGCTTCCGCGTATCCTCGATGTGGAACACCGTATCCAGCGTCCCCGCCATCAGCAGGCACGGCTTCGGCGATGACGCGCAAAGCAGGTCGGTCTCATCCAAACCCATCGCGTAGCGGCCAAACTGATGCGTCTCCGGACATCCCGCGTAACACTGCACGATGTCCAGGTCCGCCGCCGGCGTCACGCAGCACGAGGGACCGATCACCGCCACGCGATCGTCCAGCGCTCCGCACAGCAGCGTCGTCGTGCCGCCGCCGGAAACGCCCGTCATCGCCACGCCCCGGCTCAGGTCCGCATCCGTCCGGGTTTCCAGGTAGTCGATGCATCGCAACGCGTCGGCCACGAAAAACCGGCTCGATGTCCGGCCGATCAGGTAATGTCGCACGCCGTCGCGGAAATGATCGTTGCCCTCCCCCTTCTCCCCGAACATCGGCGAGTCGAACGTCACCGCGATGTACCCCGCCTTTGCGAAATACGCCGGCGGCAACTGGTGCGTCTCCTGCGTTTTCGGCCCATGTCCGCACGGAAACACCACGGCCGGGAACGGCCCCGTACCCGATGGCACAAACACGCTGGCGTTGATCTTCCATCCCGGCCACGATTCAAACACCACGTTTTCCACGCGGTATTCGCCTTGCTCGAACGTGCTGACCGGGGAAACAGGCGGCGGCGGCAAGTGCGGCCCGGCCGGCAGATCGGCATAGTACTCCCGCAAGGTTGCGGCCACCTGTTGCCGGTACGCCGCAGCAACAGCCGGCCCACGCTGCGCCAGTTGACGCCGCTCTTGAGCCTGTTCCATATACGCCAGCCCGCGATCCACGATGTGCTGCCGCATCATTTCACGTAAATCCACGCGCGGCAGGATGGACCGTTGGCTCACACTGCTTGAAGTTCGCTTAGCCATGCGATATCCCAGATTGTTTAAATGCACGAACCGCTCGTTGACGTTCATCATGTGCCCGTGCATATTCCAGCGAGGGAAGTATGCGCGCAATGATTACCGCATGCAAAGAGATTTCCGCCGATCAAAGCTGTGATCAACCAGGCTTTACCCGCCATGCGTTGGCTCGCGTTGTCATTGGCGCAGGGTTACCGCTCCATGGAAGGTTGCATCGATGAAGATTGAGTTCATGACCGATCGCTGTGCCGACCTGAACCTGACGCTGCCGGGCCAGAAGACGCCGGCCATGCGTTTGCTGATGCCGGAATGGATCACGGCAACCAATCTCGATCTTCTCAAACTGGCCAGGGCTGCCAGCCCGTTTACAGGGCCCTTCCATACGTCCATCGGTGAATGGATCGTGGATGAGCAAGGAAACCTGTGCGGCACACTGGCTTACCCCGGCGTCATGAAGGTTCATGTGCGATTGGAACCACGAGACAACCATGTCGATCTGGTATTCACGATCTGCAATCTGTCCACCATGCCCATGGAGAATCTCGAAGCCGATTTCTGCGTTGGCGTCACAGCCGGCGGCGGACTGTGGGCCAACCGTGATTTTCTGCCCAAAAGCAATCTGGATCGCACCGAAGATGGCCGATACTGGCATGATCTCGTGGCCCGCAAGGGCGCATACGTGCATGTTCGCGGAACCTGGACGCCGCTGAAGCTCGGAGAAAACGAGATCGACATGGACACCAGCGTGCTGGCGGTCAACAACGAAGCCGGCGCCGCCACGGTGTTTCTCATGTGGAACCGACCCGTCCGCCGGCCGTGGATCAATGACGCCAATGCGTGCATGCACCTGCGTCCGAAACTGGCCGACACGCTGGCCCCCGCAGCCTGCGCCGAGATCCATGGCCGCGTCGGCATCACCAACCGCGGCCTGGCGGATGTGTGGAGATTGTGCGAGGAACTCAGGGCCGGAAATGTCGGCAACGGTCTTCCCGCGATTCACCCGTGATGGTCGTCACCGGTGGGACCGTCGCTGACGCTTGCGGCTCGTGTGGGCTACCGAACATCGCATCATCCGCCGGCGACAACGCTGCCGACGCTGAAGATCGGCAGCAGGAGGCTGATGGCGATGAAGCCGATGATCGCGCCCATCACGGCCACCATCAGCGGTTCGATCATGGACGTGGTCGTCTTGACCGTCTGATCGAACTCCGCTTCGGTGAAGCTGGCGATGCGGATCATGACTTT
>JADLAP010000011.1 GCA_020848195.1 Phycisphaeraceae bacterium | reverse complement strand
GGCGACTGAGCTGGTCCAGTTGCTTCTTGAGGTCGTCCGGGATGCGAACATTGAGCATGGCCATGGTGTATTGCATTGTAACACAGTCTGCGTGCGGGTCCATACGGAATGGGTCTGAAAGCTGGAAACGTCATCCGCCGCGCCGGCCCACCGGTAATACGTCTACTCCCCGCAATCGTGTCCCAGAACCCGCAACTGCCATTCTCGATAGCCGAAGGATGGGCCCGCGATCACGTCCGTTTGAATTCCGTGGCGCAAAATGCCTCCAGCAAGGTCATGGCATCCTCGAACGAGGTGGTCATGGCGGGATAGCACCGGCGGCACCGGACCGCGATCACGCCCCAGGCTTTCATGAACTGCAAAGCCACATGGACCTGGGACAAAGGCAAATGTTCCCGTCTGACGATCTCGGCCAGTGTGATGCCCTGACCCTGCATGGGTATTGCCGCGAGGGCTTGGGCGACCGCCGTATACACCCAACCTTCGCATCGGTGCCGACGGCAGCGTCCGTTGCGGCCAACGACGATCCGCACCAGATGGCCGTCGACAGTATCAAACAAGACGTTTCGTTTGTGGCGATGCCGTCGCACGGGTTACGCTCCCTTCCTGGCCTGGAACTGGCCGCGATCGACTTTCGTGAAGCGTGCCTTGTCGCCCTTGCCGGCGATCTCGCGGATGATGGCGGCGGCGAGGGTGGCGTGCGGGGTCTTGCCCGCGCCCGGCATCCACAGGTTGCGGGCGATGACCTGCTCCAGCATCTGCTTGACCGTCATCGGCTCGTTCGACTCCGCCAGGACCTGCGCCGCTGCGTCGAGAAGGCTGGGTTTCTTCGGCTTCGCTTCGCTGGATGTCGGGGTGCGTTGGCTTCGAGCCTTCGGTTCAGAGGCGGTTTGCTTCTTTCGTCCCGGCTTCATCGGCACGGTAACACCCTCGGCCAGGTTGCCGTTCGTGACGGCCTCCACCACCTCGGCCACGCCGCCGTCGCGTCGGACCTCGGCCCGAAGGCGCTGGGCGCTCTTGATCCGCACGGTTTTGCCGGTGGCAAAATTGATCGCGCTCCATCCCCCACGCGGGTGTTCCCCTTCAATGCGGACCGGCACCACCTTGTCGCTGACCTTGGCGGTGTATGTGTGTCCAATCTGAATGTCGCTCTTCTTCATCGCATGTCTCCTGGTAGGAAGGAAAGTGGAATCTCCGCTGAAGGCGGAGGTTTAGTCGGTGAATCGTTGCAGTTCCCGAAGAACATCGTGGACCATGCTGTTGGAGCCGCGCACGCCGTCGCAGCGGCGCTGGATTTCCTGGGCGATGCGGAACAGTTCGTCCTCACCGATGCTGGGATCGATTTCCCAGGTCTTCCAGGTTTGTTCATCTTTCTGGGGATTGCCCATGATGCTGTCGATGCGGATGGTGGCGCTGTTGCGGGGTCGTTCCATGGCGACGTGGCCGGCGGGGCCTTCGAGTTCGATGCGTCGGGTCTGCATGGTGTGGGTCTCCTGTTCTGGTCGTTAGTTCCAGCGGTTCAGGCCAAGGATGACGGCGGGCTTGTATCCGCATCGGCGCGCTGCGTTCTCGATGGCCTTGCGAATGTCGGCGGTGGTGGATCGCGCGTTGTAGATGCGAGCCAGACGGCCCCAACTGAAGCGGTCAATCCGGCGCTGGCCTTGGCGATTGCGTGCCAGCAGCCACTCCAGGCTGCCAGGGGTTGTTGCTGGATTCTTTTGATGCCTGTTCATGCCTATCTCCTTGCTTTAGCTGTCGTTACATGCACATTAAGCCGGAACCCGTCGGAATCATCAAGGCCCGGTTGCCAGTGTTTCTGATGATTCATCTGATTACCGTAAGCCCCAATGAAACCAACAGATGAACCAACCAAATCGCTGAAGATCACGGCCATTTCCGTGGCGGATGCGGCCAAGGTGCTGGCCTCGGCCTACGGGCGGCGCGTGACCGAGGAGCAGGTCCGCGCCGTGGCCGAGGCGGGCGAACTGCTGCGGGGGGACGACACGATCAACCTGCTCGACTACGTCGCGTTCCTGGTGCGGGAGGTCGCTCATGGAAGTGATTAACCCGCGCCAGCTCAAGCCCGCCGTACTGGCGCGTCTGCTCAACTCACTCGGTCAGGGCGAGGTGATCAACGAGCGCCAACTCCGTCGGCATCGCAACCGCGCCGGGTACACCATTGGCGACGCGAAGACTGTCGACCTGTTCCGCTACGCTGCGTGGCTGACGCTGGAGTACCACAAGCCCAAGGACGAACCAGCGAGCTACGAGGAGATCAAGCGCCGCCAAGCCGAGCGCAACGCGGAACTGGTACGCGCCGCGCAGGACATCGGCGAGATTCCGGATGTAGCCGACCCGCACCGCCGCGCGCGATGTGAGAATGTTTCCGGGGGCTTCCGGGGGTTTTGTGAGACGTATTTCCCTGACGTGTTCTACTTCGCATGGTCGCCGGACCATCTGCGCGTGATCGACAAGATCGAGAAGGCGGTGCGCACCGGCGGTCTGTTCGCCATGGCCATGCCGAGAGGATCAGGCAAGACCGTGTTGTGTCAGACGGCGGTGCTCTGGTCAGCGCTGATCGGCGCGTCGCCGTTCGTCTGCCTGATCGCCGCCAGCGCGGAGCGGGCTCGCGATCTGTTGGAGAACATCAAGATCTGGCTGGAGACCAACCCGCTGTTGCACGCGGATTTTCCGGAGGTGACGTACCCGATCCAGTGCCTCGAGCGGATCACCAACCGGCAGAAGGGCCAGAAGTACAAGGGAGAACCCACTCGTATCGACTGGTCATCGGATCGCATCGTGTTGCCGACGATTGCAGGCTCGAAAGCTTCCGGGGTGGTCATCTCCTGCTCGGGCATGAAGGGCAGCGACATTCGCGGACAGAACTACGCCCGCGCCGACGGACAGGTCGTGCGCCCGCAACTGGTGCTCGTGGACGACCCGCAGACGACCGAATCGGCATGGTCGCCGTCGCAATCGCAGCGACGCGAATCGATCCTCGCCGGCGACGTCTTGGGCATGGCCGGCCCAGGCAGGAAGATCGCCGGGCTCATGGCCTGCACCGTGATCCGCCCGGCGGACATGGCCGACAACATCCTCGACCGTGAAAAGCACCCCGAATGGCAGGGTGAGCGAACGAAGATGGTGTACGCGTTTCCATCTTCCGGGGGCGAGAAGCTCTGGGCGAAGTACGCCGAGCTGCGCGCGGACTCGCTGCGCAATGATGGCGACGGCTCGGAGGCGACGGCGTTCTATGTCGCCAACCGTGAGGCGATGGATGCCGGTGCCATCATCGCCTGGCCCCAGCGCTTCAACGAGGACGAGGTCAGCGCCATCCAGCATGCGATGAACCTCAAGTTCCGCGACGAGGCCGCGTTCTTCGCCGAGTACCAGAACGAACCCATCGTCGAAGCCATCGGCGAGGAGATGCTCACCCCGGAAGCGATCGCCGCCAAACTCAACGGTTACCCCCGGGCGGGCATACCCTTGGGCTGTAACCACCTGACGATGTTCATCGATGTGCAGCAGAAGGTGTTGTTCTGGATGCTGTGCGCCTGGGAGGAGAACTTCACCGGCTACATCGTGGATTATGGCACATGGCCGGAGCAGAGGCGGCCGTATTTCACGCTGCGCGACGTAAGAGCAACGATTGGCCGCACTGCACCCGCTGCCGGACTCGAAGGTCAGGTGTACGCGGCGCTCGACCAACTGACGACAGAGAAAGTTTCGCGTGCGTATCGGCGTGAAGACGGCGCGGAGATGCGCATCGACCGTTGTCTCATCGACGCCAATTGGGGGCAGAGTACTGACGTGGTTTACCAGTTCTGCCGTCAGAGCCAGTACGCGGGTGTGCTGCTGCCCAGCCACGGCAAGTACGTCGGCGCATCGAGCGTGCCGTTCAGCGAGTACAAGCGCAAACGCGGCGACCGCCTGGGTCTGCACTGGCGCATCCCCAACACCGTGGGCCGGCGGCAGGTGCGCTACGCGCTGATCGACACGAACTACTGGAAGACTTTCGTTCACGCACGGCTCGCCGTGGCCATGGGCGACCCCGGCTGCCTTTCGCTTTACGGCCATGATGACAAGGCCCACCGATTGCTGGCCGACCACTTGACATCCGAGTACCGGGTAAAGGCGGTGGCCCAGGGTCGCACCGTCGATGAATGGAAGCTGCGAGCCACGCGCCCCGACAACCACTGGCTCGACTGCCTGGTCGGTTGTGCCGTGGCGGCGTCGGTGCAGGGCGCGACGTTGCCGGGGGTCGGGTTGCGGCCAACGGCTGCTCGACCTCGAATCCGACTCTCGCAGGTCCAAAGAGCTCACCCAGTTCTTAAGCTCTGAGATTGGAGGTTTTGTCCATGAATTTCCCTGTTCGACATGTTTTCTCGGACGAGAAAAATATACCTCGGAGAAATTTCCCTATTGACAACAGTTTCCCGTATGAGAAAATGTCGATATGGGGAAAATGAACGAACCCAATATCAGGTCATGTATTGAAGCCGGCGAGCTGGCGATGGTCCCGCTTCGCATCAACGCCGAGGGGTTCGCCAGCAGCGGTACGATCACCATCGCGCCCTTGTACGACGGTGAGGGAATGGCCTATCGAGTTGTCCCCGTAGCCGACGCCACCCCCAGAGGTCTTCGGATCGCTATCGCTCAACAACGCGGAACGGAAGGCCCCAACCCAGTACTCGTGGCTCCGTTCCTCGGCACCGACAAGCTGAATCTGCTGATCGAGCAGCGCATCAGTGGGATCGATCTGTGCGGGAACGGCGTCGTGTTCATCGGCAAATCGATCTTGTACAGATCGGGCGAGCCGAACCGATATCCCGAAGGGCGAGGCATTCGCTCCACCTATCGCGGCGACAGCTCGCTGGTCGCGCGGGCGCTGCTGCTTCAGCCCGAGTTTCAAGCGGTGGGTGAGGTTCTTGAAGCGATCAAGCAGCGAGGTGGGTCGCTGACCATGGGTACAGTCTCCAAGGTACTCAAGCGGTTGGAATCGGACCTGGTCATCGAACGCCCGAGCACGCGAGCGGTGCGCCTGATTCAGCCGGAGCGACTGCTGGATCAACTGCTCGGTGCCTACCAGGTGCCGAAGGTCGAATCCACATGGCTTGGCAAGGTGGCGCTGTCAGACGCCGACCTGCAGCCCCGCCTGGAGAAAATCGGGGCGGAGGGTGGCGTGGTGCGCACGGGCGATGCTTCGGCTGCTGCGTATGCGGCGTATGCCGGAGAACCCATGATCACCTGCTACTGCCGGGCGTCGCCCGCCAAACTATTGGAGCAACTGGGCGCGGAAGCCAAAGAGACGCGCGCCTTCCCGAACCTGCGTCTGGCGCAGACCGACGACCAGCGCGTGTATTTTGATCGCCGACCGAAGCTGGTCGCTTCGCCCATCCAGTCCTGGCTGGAGATGGCCGGCGGTGATAAGCGACAAAAGGAAGCTGCCGAACAGATTCGAGGACTCCTGCTCGAATCCATCAGGGCCAATTCATGAACGACCATGTGCTGCGCACCAGCTTGCTGGACTTACTCCACGTGCTCGGCGAAGCGCGGCGTGGCGTCCTGCTTGCCGGAGGGTACGGTCTCTACCTGAAGCAGTTGCACATGGCCCAGGCTGGTCACCGCACGCTGATACCAGTTGAAATGTGGCCGGCACCTCGGGCGACCCAAGACCTGGATCTGTTGCTTTCCGCCGAGATCGTCGCGGATGTGAGGTTCATGGGGGCCGTCCGCGCGGGACTGGATCAACTTGGCTATACCGTGGTCGCCGGGTCGGAATACCTGCAGTTCGCCCGCACCGTCGCTGGCGCACAGACGATCAAGATCGACCTGCTGACCGCTCAACTCGACATGCTCCAGGACATCGCGTCGATCAAAGCAGACAGTCGCCGCGCACGCCCCGTCGCCGAGGACAGAGCCCAATTGCACGCCCACCCGACGGATGGCGCGTTGGCGTTGGATGAATCGCCGCTGGAAATCGAGATCGCCGGCACGATCACAAATGGCGAGTCGTCCTTCGCTCGCGTGAGAATTCCACATCCATTCACCTATCTGCTGATGAAGCTCACGGCCTACCGCGACCGCCGAAACGATGCACGGAAGGACCTTGGCCGCCACCACGCTTTGGATGTGTTCCGAATCGTGGCCATGCTGACGGAGGACGAGAGCAATCAGGTCCGCCAGTACATCGCGCGTTTTACGGACAATACGCAGGTACGGTCATGTGTCGGGCTCGTCCGATCAGATTTCGCTCATGCGACGGCCCCAGCTCTGCTTGCCATGCGGGAGCATCCACTGTGGCAGAATGATCCACAGATGGATGTGTTCATCGAGGTCATCAACGAGCTTCTCTCCTGATCGCCCCTCGTCTGTAGCCGTTTCAACTCCCCGCAATCATTCTCGGCGTTCTCCAGAAACGTGGGCTTTTGTGCGCCGAAGCCGACGTTCCGTGACACGCGGTAGCGAGTTACAGAAGCGGCTTCAACAGCGTGGCGGCATCTCACGCAACAAATCCTCTGCTTCCGCAAAAAGACAACAGTGAGGGATCACGTCAGCGCAAAGATTCGCGCTCGACTGCAGATGTAGAGGGTGCCAGGCCCCCGGAAGCACACCGCTCATGAGTGACACGCTCGACAACGCGATCAAGACCAGCGCCGAAGGCCCGGCCAAAGCCAGCGGCGATGCGGGCAGCGTCGAGCAGCACAAGCTGCCCGACCAGATCGCCGCCGACAAATACCTTGCGTCGAAGAAGGCCAGTCGTGCCCGGGGGCTGGGCGTCAAGTTCGCCAAACTTTCGCCGGGAGGGACCGTCTGATGTGGCCATTCCGCCCCCGGAACGTCCCCCGGAACGTCCCCAGGAATCCAAGGAAGACCCCACGGTCCCGCCCGGCCTTCTCGTCTGTTCCTGTGACGTTGCGAGCAAGGTACGACGCGGCGCAGACCACGGCGGAGAACGCCCGCCACTGGGCGATGGCCGACGCCTTGTCCGCCAACAGCGCCGCGGCGCCCGATGTCCGTAAACGCCTGCGCGAGCGTGCCCGGTACGAGGTAGCCAACAACAGCTACGCCAAGGGCATCGTGCTGACGCTGGCCAACGACTGCATCGGTACCGGGCCGCGATTGCAATTGCTGACCGACGACAACAACGTCAACCGGGAAGTGGAAACCGCCTTTGCCGAATGGTCTCGCGCGGTCCGCCTGGCGGAAAAACTCCGCACCATGCGCATGGCCAAGTGCACGGACGGGGAAGTGTTCGCGGTGCTGACCACGAACCCCACCCTCGACGCGCTGATTCAGCTTGATGTGCATCTGGTGGAAGCCGATCGGGTCACGTCGCCCGTCCTGTCGATGTTGCCCGTTCAAAACGACATCGACGGCATTCTGATTGACGCCTTCGGCCTTCCGCGTCTGTACACCGTCTTGCGGCAGCATCCGGGCGACATAGGTGCATGGAATACGCCGTATGACCAGGTGCCGGCCGATGCCGTGGTGCATTGGTTCCGCACCGACCGGCCCTGTCAGCATCGGGGCATCCCCGAACTGACGCCGGCGCTGCCGCTGTTCGCTCAGTTGCGGCGCTACACCCTGGCCGTGATCGCAGCCGCCGAGACTGCCGCTGACTTCGCCGCCGTGCTGTTTACCGATGCGCCGGCCAATGGTGAAGCCCAGGCGTTGGAACCAATGGACGTGGTCGAACTTGAAAAGCGCATGGCCACGGTGCTGCCGGACGGCTGGCGATTGGGCCAGATCGAAGCGCAGCAGCCCACTACCAGCTACGCGGAATTCAAGCGGGAAATCCTCAACGAAATCGCTCGTTGTCTGAATCTGCCCTTCAATATCGCGGCCGGGAATTCCTCGGGCTACAACTACGCTTCCGGGCGTCTGGATCATCAGACCTACTACAAATCCATTCGCGTCGAGCAATCGCATCTCGGCGAAGCCGTGCTTGATCCCATCCTCTGGTCCTGGCTGGAGGAAGCCATGCTCACGCCGGAGTTTGCTTTCCTGCGGGCAAGGTGGCGTGAACTGAACCTGCGATGGCAATGGTTCTTCGACGGCACGGAACACGTGGACCCGGCCAAGGAAGCCAATGCCCAGGCCACGCGTCTGACCAGCAACACCACCACACTCGCCGCGGAATACGCGCGTCAGGGCAAGGACTGGGAAGTGGAACTTCGTCAACGGGCCAAGGAACTGGCCCTGATGCAAGAACTCGGCCTACCCGCCACGTTCACGCAATCCCCATCCACGAACGAAGAGGAGATCGACACGGATGTCGAGCAAGAACAAGCAGCCTGAGTATCTGACCTTCCTCTGCCCGCTGACCGTTGAAGCCCCCGCCCCCGGAAGTGACGAAGACCCCGAAGGCATGGACTGCATTGCAGGTAGCGATTCCATCGCTTCCGGAGAACCTTCCGGTGGCAGGCGCGGGGGAACTTCGTCCGGGGGCGGGGGAGCTTCCGGGGGCGGGGGCGGGGGAACTTCCGGGGGTGCGCCGCGGTTTCGGATGGTGGCGTATACGGGGGGCACGATGCGGATCGCGGGGTTTCCGCATCCGGTCGTGGTTGATCTGGAAGGTTTGGCCATTGACCGTCAGGACATTCCGGTGCGTCTGGACCACAACCCGCGTCAGGGCGTGGGCCATACGCAACGGGTCGTGATCGAGAAAACTTCCGGGGGCGGCCAGGTGATCGCCGAAGGCGTGATCAGCCGGGACACATCGTGGGCGCGGGACGTGGCCAAGAGCGGGGTGAAGGGTTTTCCCTGGCAGGCCAGCATCGGCGCGGCCGTGGTGGACGCGGAGTTTATTCCCAACGGCCAGCAGGTCACGGTCAATGGCCGCACGTTTCCCGGCCCGTTGCACGTGGTGCGCAAGGCCATTCTCAAGGAAATCTCATTCGTCGACAGCGGCGCCGACGCCAACACCAGCGCCCGGATCGCCGCCACCTTCAAGGAGCAGACTGTCATGGCTGACCAGGAACAAGACACGACCGCCTCGAATCCGAATGAACCGGCGAACACCGCCGACGCCGGCGCGCAGGCCACGGACGACGTTGTCCCGTCCGCCGGCAGCGCGACTGCATTTGATACCGCAACCGCCACGGCGCCGGCCGTGCCGATGCTTACCGCGTCGGCGGAACCCGGCGACGATCCCATCGTGACCATGCGTCGCAAGGTCGCCGCCGAGACCCGGCGGATCGAAGCGATTCGCAAAATCTGCAATCCAGCCGGAGGCGGCAAGTTCCCCGCCGTGGAAGCCCAGGCCATCGAGGAAGGCTGGGACGAAACCCGCACGGAACTGCACATCCTCCGCGCCTCGCGTCCGCAACCGCCCGCATCGTCACCATCCCGCGACACCCACTTCCGGGGGCCTCAGGTTTTCGAGGCTGCCGCCCTCATGGCCAGCGGTCTGCCGTATGCACGCATCAAAGCGAGTTACGCGGAGCCGATTCTCGAAGCCGCCGACAAGCTCCGTGGCATGGGCATCCAGGAGTTCTGCGAACTGGCCTACGGCCGGCAACTGCCGCGCTTCCGCCGTGACGCAGCCGGCTGGCTCCAGGCCGCCTTCTCCACCACCGCGCTGCCGGGCATCCTGAGCAACATCGCCAACAAGATGCTGCTGGAGGGGTACAACTATATCGAAGACGCCTGGCGGCAGATCGCCCGTGTCGCCAGCGTCAGCGACTTCAAGGAGCACAGCCGCTACCGCATGACCGGCTCGTTCAAGTTCGAGCAGGTCGGCGCGGACGGTGAACTCAAGCACGGCAAAATCGACGAACAGAAGTTCGGCCAGAAGGCGGACACGCATGGCATCATGTTCGCGCTGACGCGCCAGATGATCATCAACGATGACATGGGCGCGTTCACGGATATCCCGCGCCAGATCGGCATGGGCGCGGCCGAGGCGATTGCCGACGCCGTCTGGGGCCTGTGGCTGAAGAACCCGACGCAAGCCGACGGGCAGCCCTTCTTCTCCGAAGCCCACAAGAACTACCTTCCGGGGGCGGATACGGCGCTGACGGTGG
>JADLAP010000010.1 GCA_020848195.1 Phycisphaeraceae bacterium | reverse complement strand
TCTCCCCTCTCTCTTCCCCTGTTCCCCGTGGAACACTTCCCCCCTTTACCCCTTGCATCCGCACCCTCTGCTCTCTATCGTGATTCCATGGCTTGCTCCTCCATCGAACTGATCGTCCGTGGCGTCTGGATCCATCGCAGCCGGCTGCTGGTCTGCCGGAACCGCAAACATGGCCACTGCTTTCTCCCCGGCGGCCACGTTGAGTTCAACGAACCCGCCCGCGATGCCCTCGCCCGCGAAATCCGCGAAGAACTCGGCATCACCCTCACGCCTGGCCCCTTCCTTGGCGCGACCGAGGCCGCCTTCAACCAACCCCGCCCCCGGAAGGGAAAAGACCGCAAAAAACACTACGACACGTCCGATAAGCCGCCCAAACTTCGCCGACACCACGAAGTCAATCTGCTTTTTGCTCTGACCTGCCCGGACACCACGCTGGACCCCTTCACCCTCGACAGCCGGGAAGACCACATCCAGTTCCTCTGGGCCTTTCCCCTCGACCTCCTCAGTCCTACCCCCGCCGTCTCCCTCCTGCCCGGCGGCGTCCTCCCGTTGGTGGCTCATGCCCTCGGCTGTGAATCCACCTTGGCCTTGACCAAGCCTGAAAATTTACAAGTACATATAGATAAATTATTTACAAATACAAACACTTCGGCTTCATGGGGTTCGGATTGGAACTGATCGGCCCCATGCGCGATCCTTGAAGCCTGTCCACACCGATTCATGGCACCGGAGTGCATGACACCCTTGGGGCGACAAAACAGCCGGACAACCATCACAAAGGCCGCGAAGATGGCGAAGGAAGAAAGACTGGAAAAGCCATCAAGCGGGAGCGAGGGTGAAGGCCTTCCGCTTCCTTCCCGATTTTCTTCGTGTCCTTCGCAGCCTTCGTGGTGAAGGTTCTCTCCTGGGCAACCCGCGTGGGCTGCCGTGCACCCAGATCGCCGGCAACCGCCTGGCCGGCCTTGTCCAGTTTGCCTGATCCTGCCAAGCCGCAAAGGTTCCGCCTCTCTCCACCGTGGACAAGACCTTGCGCCATCAAGTGTTCGCTCAACCTGCCCGATGACATCTGCGATGGCGGCAGGTTTCGGAAGGTTTTCTTCCCACGCCAGGCCCCGCCACGGAATCAGCCGTGCGACACGCAACCTCGCAGGTCGAAAGGCCCCCGGAAAGGCCCCCTGAAAGGCCCCCGGAAAGGCTTCCGGTTTTGCCTCGATTGTCGGATGACAATGCGGAGCAGGCGATACCGTTGCCAGGCACAGCGGACGGAACAATGTTCACGGATCAGGCGGGTCTTGCCTCGCCATCGGCTGCGGATGTCGATGCCCTGCTCCAGCAGTGCCGGCAACTTCAACAATCGCTCCTGGCGTCCCATCGCATGGCGACGCTTGGCACGATGGCGTGTTCCATCGCCCACGAGTTCAACAACATCCTGACGCCGATGATGAACTTCGCTCACCGCGCCCTGACCCGGCCACAGGATGCGAACCTCGTTCACAAGGCCCTCCAACATGCCGTCCAGGGCTGTCAACGGGCTGCCGCCATCAGCGATTCCCTCCTCGGCTTCGCCCGACAGACTGAACAAGGTTCATGCCCGTCACTCAGCCAGTCGGTCCACGAGGCCCTCGCCTGCCTCGCCCGGTCGCCCGCCAAAGACGGCATCGACATCCAGATCGACGTTCCCGATCTGCCCGTGGCTGTCCCCCCAGCCCACCTCCAGCAGGTGCTGCTGAATCTGCTGCTGAACAGCGTTCGGGCTTTACGCCATCGCGGCGGGTGGATCCACATCCATGCCGCCGTCGCCGAACGTCATGTCACGCTCACCCTCCACGACAACGGCCCCGGCATTCCACTGGAACTTCAGCCCCACCTGTTCAGGCCGTTCTGTCACACCTGTCGCACAACCGAAAACCAGGATTCCTCCGCCATCCCCGCCAACGTACCCGCCGGCGCCGGCCTGGGACTGTCCATCTGCCGTCACCTGCTCGAACAGGCTGGCGGCGATATCGCCTTCGATCCCACCCTCACCCCCGGTGCTGCCTTCCATCTGACCCTGCCCCTCGCTCTCGCCTGATCGCCCAACCTTCGCCCGGCTTTCCGTTTCCTCACCTCCCACGCCCCGTCACTTCCGCTGACCCTGCTACAATCCCTCCGCTATGCAAGACACCACCATCGAAAAAGTCGTCATCATCGGCTCCGGCCCCGCGGGTTGGACTGCCGCCATCTATGCCGCCCGCGCCAACCTCCAGCCGCTGGTCCTCGAAGGCGTTCCCAAACAGGAACCCGCCCTCATGCTCCCCGGCGGCCAGCTCATGCTCACCACCGAGGTCGAAAACTTCCCCGGCTATCCCAAAGGCGTCATGGGCCCTCAGCTCATGGACGACATCAAACAACAGGCCCTCCGCTTCAACACGCGATCCCGCGGCGTCGATGTGGTCCGCTGCGATCTCACCGCCCGGCCGTTCACGCTCACGCTCTCCGATCAGTCCACGCTCCAAGCCCATGCCGTGATCATCGCCACCGGCGCTACCGCCAAATGGATCGGCCTGCCCAACGAAATGCGCCTGGCCCGCACCGGCGGCGGCGTCTCCGCGTGCGCCGTCTGCGACGGCGCGCTGCCCGTCTTCCGCAACCAGCCCCTGGCGGTCGTCGGCGGCGGAGACTCGGCCATGGAGGAAGCAGCCTATCTCACCAAGTTCGCCTCCGCCGTCCACATCATCCATCGCCGCGATGAATTCCGCGCCAGCCGCATCATGCAGCAACGCATCCTCGGCAACCCCAAGTGCAAACCCGTCTGGAACAGCGTCGTCCTCGACGTACTCGGCGAAAACCAGATCGAAGCCCTCCGCCTGAAAAACGTGAAAACCCACGAAGAAAGCACACTGCCCGTCAAAGGTCTCTTCGTCGCCATCGGCCACACACCCGCCACGTCCTTCCTCGATTCGAAGCAGATTCAGCTCGATGAAAAAGGCTACGTGACGATGCCCGTGCCGCATCGCAGCATGACGAGCGTGGAAGGCGTCTTCGCCGCCGGCGACTGCGCCGATGCCGTCTACCGCCAGGCGATCACCGCCGCCGCCATGGGCTGCCGCGCCGCCATCGACGCCGAACGCTGGCTCGGGGAACACGACATCCATTGACAATCAACGTATCGGATACCATTTTTGACAGAATCGTATCCGACACCTTTTATGGTCTGCAGAAAACGATATGCCCCGGCGGCAGAGTCAGCAATGGCTCAAAGCCTGTCGGCGTGATGTAATACCGTTTCATGCACGACACACCCGACATCGTGGCCAACGACGGCATACTAAACACATCACCCCCCAAGCCCCTGACTTCGGCCTGCGTGGAATCATATTTCCTGCCGGTCATTGACCATCTGATGATCTGAGGGCACAAGGAGACTGATTATGTCAAAACACAAAGCATTCACGCTTATAGAGTTGTTAGTTGTCATGAGCATCATTGCGCTGCTGGTGGCCATTCTTCTACCCGCGCTGGGAGCGGCTCGCGAACGCAGCCGGCAACTAGTCTGCCTGACCAATGTCAAGCAGCAGGCGCTGGCATTCAAGCTGTATGCCGACGACAATAAGTGGCTGTTTCCGCCCGCCATCAACAAGTACTACGGTCCCGATCTGAACACAATGTGGGCCGTGAGACTGTATAAGAAGGACTACATTCCACAAACCTCCACGGTCTGGCGATGTCCCTCCACCAGCCAGGAACTGCTCGATGAACAGCCTGACTTGTACTGGTACAACGCTACCTACGGCATGAACCAGGTGTTGACCGAATACGCTTCCACGGGCAATTGGAGCACCGACTATGGGGCCGTCGATCAAAACGTGATCGCCAATCCCTCCAAGACCATGCTCACGATGGATTCCTGGAAAGGCACCATAACCGTGGGCGGTGGGAATGCGTATCGGATACAGCCCCTAAGCCATCCTGATCCACCCCACAGTGGCCAGCCTGGTTTGCGTCATTCATCCGACGGTGCCAATAGCGTCTACTGCGATGGCCACGGCGGAGCCTTGCCGGGCGTCGAGTTCCGCGCTGGCGGCTTGGCGTACGCCGAATTGACCTCCGCCTCCTACTGGTATCCTCGCAAGAAATAACGGTGTCGAGGAGATAAAGGTGTCGGATACGGTTTATGGAATAACCGTATCCGACACCGTATTTCTGCGACACCGTATTTCTGAATGTGAAACGGCTGATTTATCGCACGTCCAACGGGATCGGCGGGTGGCGGATCGCGTGGGACGCCAGCGCCATCAAAGCCCAGTCGTTGTCGTCGCCGGCGATGCGGTTGGTCCGCAGTGCGTCGCATTGCGTGCAGCGATGGATGATGGCCCATTCGCCGTCACGTTTGACCCAGATGCCGATGGGTTCCATCAGGCAGCCGCACGTGGATTGCCTGTCGCCGGGATGGTCGTCCACATGAAGGCTCCAGAGACACCAGGGGCAGTGGTTGCGATGTCGCGTGCCGGGGGCGTGAAGGTCCACCGGCCGGGAACAGTGTTTACAGATGAACGTGGCCGGCTCGGCGGCGCGGCGGCGTTCATGGTGTGATCTCAAGTCGTAACGCATGATCCGGTTCTTTCTCACATCGAAACATGAAATGCGAAAACAAGGTCCGCCGGGTGCGACATGACATCGCACGCCCGGCATACGCCATGGAGGAAAGCGCAAGCATCCTTCGATCCTTGTCGGAAAACGGAAAAGCCCGATTGGGCTGGTCAACAAATACGCAGTACAAGCTTTGCCGCGGCGCGGCTCGGTGGAATGGGCGATCGGCGTTGGATCAACGCGATCAGCTTACGGAGATGATGGCAGACACAAGCATCCAGAACCCTTGCCGGCCCGCGTCGTCTGAACGTGGGCGCGAAAACAGTATACCACCGCACCGGCGCGAAGCGGATGAGTCAGTCTCGGAGATGTTGTGTCGGAGGGGAGGGGGCCGCGACGCCGCAAGCGGCGGAGACATCGGGAAAGCACGCACGATCAACAGGCGCGAGGATTCGCGTTGGAGCTTGGTCGGAATACCACGGGGGACAGTGGTGGGGATTACTCTTCGACGCGTTCGATGAGCCAGTATTCGAGTTCGATGGGCGTGGCGCGGCCGAAGATGGTGACGATCACGCGGACCTTGCCCTGATCGGGGAGGATTTCGTCCACGGAGCCTTCCATGTTCTCGAAGGGGCCTTCCTTGATCTTGATATGGTCGCCCTTCTGGAACTCGACCTTGAGTTGCGGCTGCTCTTCGGCGGGCTTGGCGGCGGCCTGCATCTTTTCGATTTCGGGGATGGACATGGGCGAAGGCCGGCCCGCGGTGCCGATGAAGTCGCCGACGCCGGTGGTTTCCTTGATGAGGAAGAAGACGTCCTGGGGAATCCGGCCATCCGGTTCGAGTCTCATCTCGACAAAGACGTAGCCGGGGTAGAGTTTCTTTTCGAGGATGCGGTGTTTGCCGCCCTTGATGGTCTTCTGTTTTTCGGTGGGAACGAGGATACGGTTGACGAGATTGCTCAGGCCTTCGATTTTGATTTTGCGAAGGAGTGTTTCGCGGACGGAGTCTTCCTTGTTGGAAGCGACGCGAAGGACGAACCAGTTCATGCCCGGTGAGATCAGCGGTTCGTCGCCGGAGGTTCCCAGGGGTGAGGAACCGGCGCGATTGACATCGCTGAGGGCGGGTGCATTGCTGGCGGGTGCGGCCGCGGGTTGCTGCTCGTGAGCGTCTTGAGCCATGGGGGAAAGTTCCTCAGCGGTGCAGTCGCCGCGGCGACGCGGCGGGGCGGTCACATGCCTTTCAGGATGCCGATGTTGCTGAACAGGAGCGCGAACAGGAGGTCGATGACCCAGAGCGCGGCGGAGAAGAGGACGGTGCCGCAGATGACGATCCAGGTGGATCCGATCAATTCGCGGCGTGTGGGCCAGTTGACTTTCTTCATTTCCGACTCGGTGGCGATGAGGAAGTCGGCGATGCGGGGTTTGTTGAGCAGCCAGTAGAGCAGGCCGCCGCCACCGAGGATGATCACGACAGCCACGACAGCCTGGGCGATGCCGCGGACCTGGTCGCTGCGGATGACGGTCATTTCGTTGAAGAGCCAGCCGACGCATGCCAGGATCAGAACTCCGGCGCCGACGGCGCTGAGGGTGCGGGTCCAGTAGCCCTGGCCTGATTTGTAGATGGACAGTGCCATAGGGTGCTGAAGGGACGTAATCCGCGAAGGGTCCGAGGGTGTTGCCGAATCGGGTCCGAACGTCGCGGCGAACGGATCGAAGAAGCCGGCCGACCCTCACAAAGTTTTTCGACAACACGCCAGGAGGGAGTTGAACCCCCAACCTGCGGATTTGGAATCCGCTGCTCTGCCAATTGAGCTACTGGCGTAGCGGAAAGCGGTGGCCGGCGGCAGAGCCGGGGCGATGGGGGGCCATCGCCGAACCGCTCGTTCAGACGATTATTTTCGCTTGATCTTGTGCAGCGTATGTTTGCGCAGGCGGGGGCAGTACTTCTTCAGGCCCGCCTTGAGTTTCTCGGCGATGCCGCCCTTGACGTTGACCGGGGTGCGGTAGTTCAGATCGCCGCATTCCGAGCATTGCAGCCAGACGTATTCGACGGCTTCGGCTTTTTTCTTGGCCATGGCACGTTCTCGCACTTAGGTCCGGTCTGGCAACCGGCGACGGAACAGGGATTTGACATTCCCAACATGTTCCGTCGCCGGTGTGCCTTCCGGGGTGAATCGAAGTTCCGTCCCGCGTCGTTTCCCAGGGAGAAACGTCCGGGAGGGGGGAGGTTACAGGATGATCTTGGTCACGACGCCGGAGCCGACGGTGCGGCCGCCTTCGCGGACGGCGAAGCGGGACTGGGCTTCCATGGCGATGGGTTTGCCCAGTTCGACTTCGACGGTGATGTTGTCGCCGGGCATGCACATTTCGGCGCCGCCGAGCAGATTGATCGAACCGGTCACGTCGGTGGTGCGGAAGTAGAACTGCGGCTTGTAGCCGTTGAAGAACGGGCTATGCCGGCCGCCTTCTTCCTTCGTCAGGACGTAGACTTCGGCTTCAAACTTGGTGTGCGGGGTGATGGTGCCGGGTTTGGCGAGCACCTGACCGCGTTCGAGCTGATCTTTTTCCACGCCGCGGAGGAGGCAACCGACGTTGTCGCCGGCGAGGGCTTCTTCCAGCGTCTTGTTGAACATTTCGACGCCGGTGATGGTGGTCTTCATGGTGTCGCGGAGTCCGACGACTTCGACGACGTCGCCGACCTTGGCCTTGCCGCGTTCAATGCGGCCGGTGCCGACGGTGCCGCGGCCCTTGATGGAGAAGACGTCCTCGACCGACATGAGGAAGTCCTTATCGACTTCGCGGGTCGGCTCGGGGATGAAGCTGTCGATGGCATCCATGAGTTCCTGGATGCACTTGGTCTTCTCCGGGTCCTTGGGATTGGTCAGGGCGGGGAAGGCCGCGCCGCGGATGACGGGGGTGTCGTCGCCGGGGAAGTTGTACTTGCTCAGCAGCTCGCGGACTTCCATCTCGACCAGTTCGAGCAGTTCGGCGTCGTCGACGAGGTCGCACTGGTTGAGGAAGACGACCAGGGCGGGCACGTTGACCTGGCGAGCCAGGAGGACGTGTTCGCGGGTCTGGGGCATGGGGCCGTCGGCGGCGGAACAGACCAGGATGGCGCCATCCATCTGGGCGGCACCAGTGATCATGTTCTTGACGTAGTCGGCGTGGCCGGGACAGTCGACGTGCGCGTAGTGGCGCGTGGCGGACTCGTACTCGACGTGCGACG
>JADLAP010000009.1 GCA_020848195.1 Phycisphaeraceae bacterium | reverse complement strand
GTCTTCTCCGTCCGCATCGACCAGCCGGAGTTCGCCCACCCCCAGGCTTTGTCGGATCGCCTCGAACGCGACTACGGCATCCTCACCCGCTCCGGCATCCACTGCGCCCCGCTGGCGCACCAGACCATCGGCACGCAGGAACTCATGGGCACGACCCGCTTCAGCTTCGGCCCGTTCCTGACCGTGCAGGACGTGCGATATGCCTGCGACGCCCTGGGCCAAATCTGCCACGCGGCAAGTCGCGTCGCCACGTAAACACCATCGAACGGTGCGTCTCATCCGACCAGTACGCCAACCTGCTCTTCTCCGCGCCTCCGTGAGAAAATTTCTTTGTCTCTCACGGAGGCACGGAGAACACGGAGATCAGAAAAGACCTGAAAATGCAGTAAATACATGATTCAAGTGACTGGCCATCAAATCCACCCGTCTCAAAAATCTGCTCTTCTCCGTGAACTCCGTGCCTCCGTGAGAAAACCTCTTCAGTCTTGCACGAAAGCATGAAAAACACGGAGAGATTCAATCCAGCGATCCGTGGATGGTACGGGTGATGCCGTCCTTCATCAGGACTTCGCCGAAGTTCAGCAGATAGCCGACTTTCAAACCCGTCAGACGTAGATAGGTCAGCAATTGCTTCTTGTGCGCCGGTGAAACTTTCTCCACGGATTTCAGCTCGATGATCACCTTGTCCTCGACAAGGAGGTCAGCCCGGAAACCTTCCTCAAACTTCTCGCCCTGATATTCAATGGTCACGGGCACCTGCCTGACCACGCGCAGTCCACGCCTTTCCAGCAGCCGGGCCAGCGTCACCTCGTAAACGGTCTCCAGCAACCCAGGCCCCATATCCCGATGCAGTTGGATGGCGCAATCCACGACCTGTGTGCCAATGGTATTTTCATCCATCTCCGTGATCTCCGCGCCACCGTGAGAAACGCTCCATTTCCATCGTAGTGGTTACGACAATGCGCGAATCCAGAAATCTCTCACGGAGACACGGAGATCACGGAGAGGAGCAATCCAAAGTGCTGGGGATGGCACAGATGACGCGGGTGGCATAATCAGCAAAATCCGCCCGCATTACCTATTCTCTTCTCTCCGTGTTCTCCGTGGCTCCGTGAGAAAACCTCTTTGCCTCTCACGGCTATGAAGGAACGACGGTCTTTTGTAGCTGCGGCGTCTTCGCCGCAGGGGATCAGTCGTGGCGAGGCAGGGGGCAGTCGCGGCGTTTGGTCATGACGACGCTGTTGCCGGCGCCGCTGTAGTCCACTTCGGTCATGTAGGCGCGCATGAGCATGACGCCGCGGCCGCAGGGGCGTTCGAGGTTTTCGTCCAGGGTCGGGTCGGGGATTTCCTCGGGCTGGAACCCGGGGCCTTCGTCGGTGATGCGGATGCGCACCGCATCCTCGTCGACGGAGAAGTCGACGGTGACGCTTTTGGACGGGTCATTCCCGTTGCCGTGCCGGATCGCGTTGGCCAGGGCTTCGTCCAAGGCCAAACGCACCGCGAAGCACGCGCTTTCGGTGTAGGCGTGAGGCTTCATCTCATCGATGACGGCCTCCACGACCTTGACACCCTCCTGCAGCAGGCTGGGGATGACCACTCGCTTCATTGTCGGGGACTGTGCCATCGAGTCCCGCAACCTCCCTGGCACCAATGGCTCTCTGGAACCACAGGAACACCGTTCGGCGTCGCACGCCTACTTGAAGCTTTTGCCGGCCTTTTCGGCATCATCGAAAATCTGGAACAGCTTGTTGAGCTTCGTAATCGCAAACACTTCATAAATCTGGGGGTCGATGCACGCCAGACGGAGTTGTCCGCCTTTTTGCCGCACCTTGTTGTTGATCGTGATCAACATGCCCAGGGCCGCGGAGGACAGATGCTCCACGTTCTGGAAGTTGATCAGCATCTTGGGATTGGGTGTCCGATCGAGGACGGAGCCGACTTCGTCGCCGATCTGCTGGATCACCGCTTCCTCAAGGATATTGCGATCTTGGAAACCCACCTGGATGATGTCACCCTCAGGGTTGATCGTGAGGCGTGAATCCTTCGTGACCATCGCGCGGACTCCTGGTAGGTAAGCGACGCCTCGGACGTTCCGAAATGTAGGTCTGGGCCGCAGAAGTGTCAAGGCACGACAAGGCTTGGCCAGGGTGTGCGTGTGTCGTCATTCATGCGTCGTGTCGTCCCAATGACCGAACGACCAGGCCTGAATGACCAATGAAAGACTTTTTCCAGCCGCGGGCAAACTGCCCGCGCGTCTGTTCCGTTCTCCGGGATGCCGCGTAGCGGATTGAACCTGCGCCGCCGGAGTCAGCCGTCGGAATAAACCTCTTTCGGGATCGGATGAACATCCTTGGACTTGCCTGCGACCGCAAAGATTGTCAATCTGATCGGGCACGAACACCCTAACCTGGGCTTGGCCGGTTCGGTCAAACCTGCCGGAGTTAATCGTATGAGTACCCTCCTGGAACACGCCCTGTACAACTTCGACCGCGCCGTCGGCCTCCTCGGCGGCAAGTACAGCCCCGATCTGATCGAAAAAGTCCGCTATCCCAAGGCCCGCATCGAGTATCGTCTGAGTCCCTTGTTCACCGACGGCCGGCTGCACACGTTTCAGGCTTTCATCGTCCGGCACAACGAAGGCCTCGGGCCGTGCAAGGGCGGCATCCGCATGTCGCCGACCGTCACGCTCGACGAAGTCGCCGGCCTGGCGATGGAGATGACCTGGAAGTGCGCGCTCATCGGCGTGCCCTTCGGCGGCGGCAAGAGCGGCATCATCGCCGACCCCGATCATCTCTCCCCGCGCGACAAGGAACGCATCCTTCGTTCCTTCACCCGTGCCGCCTCGCGCATCATCTATCCCCAGGTCTACGTCCCCGCGCCCGACATGGGCACCAACGAACGCGACATGGGCCACGTCAAGGACGCCATCAGCTATTCGCAGGGCTACGCCACCACGGTCGGCTGCTACGTCACGGGCAAACCCGTCATCCTCGGCGGCATCCCCGGTCGCCGTCAGGCCACCGGCTACGGCGTGGCGCACTGCGTCCATGCCGCCATGACCAGCCTCGGCGGCTCCACCTCCACGCCCACCGCCATCGTGCAGGGACTGGGCAACGTCGGCCTCATGGCGGTCGAAGCCTTCCACAACCTCGGCTACCGCGTCGTCGGCGTCGCCGATGCCCGCGGGGCACGCTATGACGCCCAAGGCCTCGATGTCCCCGCCCTGATCGGCCACATCACGAAAACCGGCTCCATCCTCGGCTTCACAGGCGGTCAGGAGATCGATCCCAAGGCTGTGCTCGAAAAGCCGTGCGATATCCTCGCCCCCTGTGCCACCGCCAATCAGATCACCAAGGACAACGCCCCGCGTCTGCAGACCCGGCTCATCGCCGAAGGCGCCAACAGCCCCACCAGTCCCGAAGCCGACGCCGTCCTCGCCCAGCGCAAGGTCTTCGTCATCCCCGACATCCTCTGCAACGCCGGCGGCGTCTTCGTCTCCTACCTCGAATACACCCAGGAAACCCAGCAGGAACAGGTGACCGAACAGGAAGTCCACCAGCGACTCGCCCAGCGTATGGCAGTCAAGTTCCAGCAGGTCGCCCAACTGGCCCAGGATCGCAAACTGCCCATGCGCGACGCCGCGATGTACCAGGCCGTGGACACCGTCTGCACCGCCATGGTCGCCCGCGGCTACCTGCCGTGACATGGGGAAATGAGCGAAGGTCCAAGCCCGAAGGACGAACGACAGGACGCGCGGGCAGTTTGCCCGCGGCTGCAAACGTGGAGAGACGCCCATGGATGAGCACGGTATTCCGTGCGAATCCATGGAATGCTTGGATTCGTCATTCGGATTTGGACCTTGGGTCATTGGGTTCCGGCAAGCCTTGAAGGGTCAAATGCGTTCGTCCTGCTTCCGGGGGCGGGCCGATCTTGTGACCGGGACCATGCCTGCTACAATGCTCGCGTCCACGCCGGGCACAAGCCGGCCCGGCGAGAAGTGGATGCACGCAGGAGAGGTGGCCGAGCGGCTGAAGGCGACGGTTTGCTAAACCGTTATACGAGGTATCACCTTGTATCGCGGGTTCGAATCCCGCCCTCTCCGTTAACCCCGAAAAGTGCGGGATTTCCCGCGTTTTTCGGGGTTTTTTCTGCGCTACTCCCACCAGACCGTCCATAGGCGAAAGTCCGGGTTTGTTTCCCGAAATCGCATGTTTTCGTCCCAGGAGTGCCGAGCGTGATGGACCACCACTTCGGCGGCGGTTTGGCCGTGGACCGCGAAATGCAGCTTGTTCCGCACCGTGGCGAAAAAGTCGCGGGCGGCGGGATGGTTTTTGTCGTCGTCGATGCTGGTGGCGAAAATGTCGGCAAGCCCAAGGCGAGTATGTCAGCCTCGGCGCATCGGCAGATTCAATTCGTAACCTTCCGGAATGGGGATTTCCCGTCCATTTCGCAGCAGCCGCCGGGCGGTGTAATCCACATCCACGACGCATCCATTGGAAAAGGTGGTCTGATAGCGGGCGTCATCGCGTTTGCGGTGATCGACGATGAATGCGAACGCATTGTCACCGAGCTGGCGGATCAGGATGTCGTATTTCATCCGGTACACGGGCAGCAGCCTGTCGTCCCATTGCATGGCGAAGATGTCGCCGTTGGGATCGGGATGTTCGCCGGTAAAGTCGGAACGGGGCGATCCACCGGTTTCGGCGGCTTCAAGCAGTTTGCCAGTCGAAGGCGAGGATTCGTCGTTGATGGTATGGACCAACATGCCATGAAAGGCGATGTGCCAAAGCGGAACCCGTTCATCGATCATGGCGTGAATGGGTGTCGGCGAGGTGGGCTGGTGACAGGCGCAGAGATTTCGCAGGGGACAACTGCCGATGTAATCCGCATGTTTGGCGACATAGAAAAAGCCGGTTTCCACGCCGCAGGCGGAGAAGACTTCGCGGGCCAGTTCGACGATCCATGCGATGCCTTCGGCATGTGAGCGGCGAGGTCCGCCATGCAGCGGATCGTAGTCCACTTCCAAGGGCAAGCCGACGGAGTCAAGGTATGCCATGCCCGCCACGCCCATGTCGCGGAGCTTGAGCATGTCCCGAATGGCGGTTTCCCGGCCGAGTTTGCGCGGGTTGAGGCCGCACATCGGGCCGCCGCCCCAAAAGCTCCTCGGTAACGGATGCCCCCAGATGGTTTGCACCACCGCATCAAGCTGCCAGTTCGTGGAATCGGCATAGTTGTTGTGCACTTGCATCTGATAGCCCAGTTGCTGGCCGGCGCGAATCAATTCGCGGAAGCCGGCTTCGCCGCCGGGACGTGGATCAATGGGAAACCGCGTCGGCCAGCGGCCATCGTGACCATCCATGTTCCAGCCGACCAGTTGCACATACACCTGTTCCACTTCGGCCTGTTTGAGCTTGTGCAACTGCTGCCGGGTTTCCGCAAAGGTTTGGTGCAGATGATAGGTTCCAAAGCCGTCGTCCTGGTTGAGGTCTTTCATGCCATGAAAGGTTTTCATGGTCATCGCGCGTGCGGCATAGCGCAGGGCCGGCGACTGTTCGCATTTCTCCGCCAGGGTTTTCATGCCGTGCGTTTCACGGAGAAACCGGTTCACACGCCGCCCCACGCCGCTGTAGGTGGCGTTGGATTCGTCAAGCAGCACATAGCGAAGCACGCGATCGATCGGGTCCACCGGATCGGGCCAGAGATAGCGATAGCGGCAGGAAAAGCCCACGATGCCGGCATGATCTTCGCCAATCCGTACCTCGCACTGGGTGTCGCAGTCGCCGCGTTCAGCGAGAATCGCCAGCCCCGCGTCGGGTTCCAGCATGGCGCAGACCGGCAGCATCGGCATATCTTCCCACCTGTGTTGCTGACCATAGATCAAAAACGCATCCTGCATCGCGCGATGGTGGCCGGGATGAATCAGCACGCCGCTCTGGATCGGCGCCAGCAGCGATCCCCGCGGCGATGTGCGTAACAGACCGGGCAGCGGACGAATGCCCATCAGGCGAAAATGGGGCCGGTTTTCCTCGATGGAAGACCATGGAATGGTGGCGGTGAACTCCTCATCTTCCAGGGACAGTTCCAGTCGAAACGCAATACGCGACTGCCTGGCCAGGAAAGCAAAGCTTGCCTGCGTGGCGGATTTCTGCTGCACATGCATCAACGCCACGTCGGGCTGAATCTCGATGCGTTGCAGCGTATCCCAAAGCACTTCGGTTTCCACCAGGCTGGACTGACGTCGCAGGCGGGTCCGTTTGTCGTACAGATCGACAGCGCATTTGTCGCAGGCTGCGTCCGTGGTGAAGGTCCATCCGCAGCGATCGTTTTCAAGGTTGATGACGGCTGGCATGGTCATGTGTGAGTACTCCCAAGGCAACTGAATCCAAAGCCCTTGCGGAAAGCAAGTAGACAACGCTCTGGAGGATTTTGTCGGTGAGATCGAGCCGGGATGGCGTCAGGGTTGGGTGTCTGTCTGCGGGCTGTGGACTTGAAACCAGGTCCACACTGTGTCGTAGAGCAGCCGGGTCTCGGCTGCCTCCAGGGGTCGGCGAAAGATCATCACTTCATCGATGAGCGTAGGCGCGCCTCCGCGCGAACCAATCGCAAACGAGTTCAGGGCAACCAGAATCTCGTTGGGCACACCGGCCAGGGAAACCGTGACAAAGGGACTGCCATCGATGCTCATGGAAAACGTGGGCCAGGCCCAGTTGAACACGATGAGATGCCACGTCTGGTTTTTCATTGCCGGATACAAAGCGACGGTGGCGTTGAGCATATTCACGTCTTTACGGATCCAGCCCAGCATCGCCTCATTGCTGAGGACTTTTCCCGCTTCATCGACTTTGGCGCTCTGACGTTCCACGCCCATGCAACCAGCCGGCGGCTGGCAGGAAAAGAACACGGTGTCGTTGTCGTTGACGTTTTTCCAATCCAAAGGCTTCACCCAGAATGCAAGCGAGCCGCTGCTGCGGATGGTGATGTTGCCCTGCATGGCATAGACGCCGGCGCAACTTTCAGTACGCAGTGCCTGGCCGACGATGCCCGGGCCATATTCCCCAGGCGTTTTCCCGCTGACAGCCTGGGCGCCATAGGCGGGCCATACTCCTATCAGGCCCTTGGGGCCCGCCGCCATCTCTGGCTGCAATGTCTGATCATCGAAGCTCAGATGAAACGCCATTTCCGACATCAGCCCCGCGATCTCGGGTTTGTTCACAAACGGCGACTCATACGTCACCTTCGCCCCTGGCGACGGTTCCGCGGCCAGCGCCAGACAAAATGCCAGACAAATGATCTGACTCATGGCTGTTTCACAAGGATGATCTTGAAATCGTGTTTCGGCAATTCAAACTCGAACAGTCCGGAGGCAACCTGCCGCACCGGCTGTCCCGACTCCCAATCCGAGGCAACGGCATCGGTCGAGAGGCCGAGTTTGGATAGATCGACATTGAGTTGGCACGCGCCGCCGCTGCCGTAATCGCACACGATCACCAGGGTTTGGCCGGCTTTGGAAATCACCAGCGTTTTGCCAACCACGGTTGAACTGGTCACGGACGCGGGATGACCCGGTTGCCAGTAGTTGTAGACCCCGCACTCGGGCAGGCCGTAGCCGAAGGCATAAAGCTTTTCATACATCACGCGACTGGGTTCAGGGAAATAGCCGTCGCTGGGCCACAATTCATGGACCAGGCAGACGCCCAGACGATTGCGCTCCAGCCAGGCATACTTTGGATGTTGTGGCGTCCAATAGCCGCCGGGAAGGATCGTCGGCCAAGCTCCGACCTGCCGGCCGATCGTCTCCGCCAGCGTCAGTTCCGGCGTGAAACGATCCTGGAAATCATCCGCGCCGTAGTGCCATTCCCAGTCGTATGTGCAGTTGAGGAAGGAAAGCACGGGCACGAGGTTCGCATTGGTCATGTGGCCGATGGATACCAGAGGAAGACGGCTTGCCGGCATGGATTGTGCTTCCTGATGCAACAGCACGGCAGTGCGTTTGATCAGGTCGCGCAGGGCGAAAAGACCCAGTTCCGGATGAACGCGGCCATGGTCGTCGGTCCATGTGCCATCGCCCACGACAGGGTCCTGTCGGGCGGAGAGATACAAGTTGTCCCAGTAGATGCCGTCCATACAGGTCAGGATGTTGCGGTAGTACCACAGTGCACAATCGGTGAAACTGGTTGAAGGCGTCACGTCATACGCAACCGCGCCGGTGCGGCTCCACTGACGATTGAAGAAATCATAGTTGAGCCATTCATCCTGGAAGGTGGCAAATTCATCGGAAAGAAAGGCGGTTCCGCGGGCATTGGTGTAAGGCACCGCGCGCCAGCCGTTTGACCACGGCGTGCCGGCTGCGATGCGCATGCCGGCCGGGATGTGCAGTTTGATCTGCTCAAACTGCGGAGAACCCTCGGGGTATACCTCGGCAACCTTTCGCACCCAGTTCTCGATGAACGTCTGGGTTTGCGCATCTAACTTGCCCGTTTCCCGCATGCGTTTGAATTCGGCGAAGTAGCTGAAGTCCTTGCCCATGGGGTAGGGCAAATCAACATTGGCGCCCCAATAGAGCGTTGAACCGATGATGGACACGGGCCGGCCTCCCGGCGCCACGGTTTGCAGCATCCACCGCCGCCAACCATCGGGCATGGGTTTGGTCGGCGTCACTTGCAGGCCAAAGACGATGGCATGCTCGCGGTCTAGTCTTCCTGTTTGAGTAATGAAGCGAACATTCAACCAAAGCGTCTGGCCATCCCGCACCAGATCGAGCATCGGCGTCTGGTCATCCAGCATCCAGTCACGGTCAGTATCCGCAAACCAGCATAATCCGTGTTCGCCGTCGCCGACCCATAGATAGGGATAGAACGTCCCGATGATGTCGAGCTTGTTGCCGCGCGAGCTGTCCCAGACCTTGCCTTCGCCCGTGGGAACGGATCCCGCGTAATTGGCCCGCAGGGTATCGCCGCAGGCGTGCATCACTGTCGCCAGGCTGTTCTTGACCGGGATGCGCAGCGTCAGTTCCTTGACCTCGGCTGCACAGGGCGGCAGCGTGAGGGTGCATTTCATCATGCCGTCATAGTCGTACTGGGTATCCACGCGGGCCTGCATGGCGCCGGCCTGCCACACGGATTGGCCGACAATCTCCGTCTCCTTCCGCGAGACGACGCGCCAAGGCTGGCCGACCACTTTCGGCTTCGAGCCGTCAGCCAAGGTCACTTCCCACTGCATGGGACCGGCGAGAATGTCCTGGTCTTCGCTGACAGCCTTGTTCCACATGCCGCCTTCGCCGTGCGTCAGACGGCGCAGCACGCAGCCGACCGTCGAACCATCCACCGTCATTGGCGTGAACGGCGGTATGACCTTGTCGCTGAAGCCAAGCTGGTTGTGTTCCCACTCGAAATGCTGGCGGACAAAATCTTGCGTCAACGGCTCCTTCGGGGCTTTCGGACCTTCCAGGCCCACCACCAAACGATAGCGCCCATCCGGCAGGTCCGGGATGTCCACGATGCCATGCACCAGGCCGTCTTTGAAATCCAGACGTTTACTCCACAGCGTCTTGTCCGGCTCCGTCGTGCCGACAATCGCGGTGTTGGCGGCGGCGATGTTCGACTCGTTCAGATTGTTCACGTTGATCCAGATGCGAGCCTTGTTGTAATACGGATAGTATTTGAACTTCAGATCAACCTGCCTGGCTGAGCGTTGCTCGATGTCCCAGACCTCCTTGGGCCGGTGCATGTTCCAGCGGAAATCACGGCTGTAGTAGACCTTTTTCCCGTCGGGACTGGTGATGTTGATGATCGTGCGATGATCGCCTGACGGGCCGCCATCCACGGATGGCAGCGCGACGATCTCCTGCGCGTTCGCCGCCAGTTTCACGGTCTCCTTCAGCACCCTGAGCTGGTCCATGTGCCAGGCATCCTGCAGGTACACCGCCACGTCCATCGGAGTCGCATGCGGATTGCGCACACTCACCTGAATCAGCGGCTGGTCGTTCTTCTGCAGCGAAAGTACCTGGACCACCGGGGCTGCGTCATCCCAGACCACCACGGGCATGGTGCTCTGGTCGTTGTAATCCACCACTCCGTATTCCCACTGCGACTGCGCATAGGGCCGCTTCCAGTTGCGGATCAGCCGGATGCCCCACGGCGTGTTCAAATCAGACAACTCCGCGCCGAGCGAGGCAAATGGAATCGCCATTTCGACATCCCACCACCCGTCGTGCACGGTATTTTTCATCATCCAACCCGAAATCCGCCAGGCGTTGTTTTTCGGGTTGGCCCTGTTGTCCGGGTCGACCGAATGGTCGTACAACGCTTCGTTGGCGTTGAAGATCAGGTGGTAGAACATCCGGTCGCCGGACGTTCGGCCACGTTTGGGATCGAGCACCATTTCGATGGAATCATCATGGAACGCATCGAGAAAATCGCGGTTTCCATCGGGCTTGACGCGGGTGAGAATGCCGGTGGGCGGCGCTTCGGTCCGCATGGCCAGGAAAAGCACATTGCTTCGCCTGCCGACCCAGAACCAGGCGCGGCGGGCATTGATGGTCTGGGACGCAAGATTCACCAGTCCATGGTTGCCCACGGCATCCTGCCATTCGGCGTCCTGAATCGTCCCGTCGATCACCGGGACCTGCCGCATCTCGGGCGCGGACGCCCTTGGCAATGGGATGTCATTTGCCTTCAATCCAGCCTGACAGAGCGCACTTACAACCACCGCCACAAGGCAGAACAATCCATGTGTTTTCATATTTCGTTCATTTCTACCAGGAATATGCGAAACGATGGCTGGTGCTGACGATGGCCAGCCGTCCGCTTGACTGTTTCCACTTGCTAACGACGGAGCAGGTGAGAAGGCGATTCGGTATACATGTTGGTGCACCACGTGCGAACTTCAACTTCCGGACTGGCTCCGACGTGGCCGTCGATGAACAGGAAATTGGCGGAGCCCTTGTGGCGCATGATGTACGAAGCTCCATTGTCGGGATACACGTAGTTGTTGGTAAATCCCCATGCGTTGGGTTGGGCGGGAGAATAGTAGGCGGGATTCATGCCTGTGCCGTCGCCGCTATAGACCAGCGTGGAGGTATTGTGAATCTGAGACATTGGATTCAGCTTGTCGTAGAAGGCCGCGCCGTTGATGCCGACGGACTGGCTCCAGATGAAGCCGTAGAACGAGCTGGTCCATGGATCCGGAAAGGCCGCATCGACCCCCGCCGCGTTCTCGGCTTCCGGCGATGTGGGGCAGACCCACAGCCGGCCGCGGTTGTTCGTGTAGGAGTACAACATCGTCACCCAGGTATGAAAGATGTACGTGCTCCAGTTGAACTTATACCGCCACGGCGGAATGTAATCGCGATTGTCGTTGACGTACATATAGAGCGCCATGCCGATCTGGCGCTGATTCGTGCTGCAGTTGATCTGCCGGGACCGTTCACGCGCGCCGCTGAGCGCTGGAAGCAGAACAGCCAGAAGCAACGCGATGATGGATATCACCACAAGAAGCTCAATCAAGGTAAACGCGGCGCGACGGCCACAAGACCACGATATGACGTGACGCTTCATGTTCATTCTCCAGTGGTTGACGGACTTCAGGTGCATTCTCCGAACCGCAGAGGAAACATACGAAGTCGTTAAGCCGCGAAAGATGTAACCCCCGTTCGTTCATCTTGTCGAATCCTGTGATCCAGGGAAGAGAAAAGTATCATCGCATCAGAACCTTCCCAAGAGCCATCCTTCACTCGGGCGAAGCGTGCTCTTCCACCGATGTGCCATCCTCCGGCAGTGAAAGCCACAGCGTCGATCTCGACGCCGGCTCTTCGGTTTCCGTATCCGGATGAGACGCCAGCGGCTCCAGTCCCAGCATGCCGAGCATCTGGTTCGCCTTGGCCAGGGCATAATGATCCGGATCGACCATCAGGCGCGTCACGGGGAACGGATAGCTGATGGCTGACCCGCGGCAGGCCTGTGTGACCACCATCAACTGCCCGGGCACCTCGATGTTCAGCATGGCAATGGCATGGGCGACGCTTTCCGAGAGCACATCGTCCGTGATCAGCAGGCCGTCCGGTTTTTCCCGTGCAAACCAGATTTCACGGAACTCGGACCAGCCCGCGCCTTTCCAGGCCGGCGGCAGGTCGTCGCGCACCCACTCCCGTCGATACGCCAGCCCCTGCTCCTTCAGCGTTTGGGCGAACAGGCTATGCCAGTCGATTTCATTCGTTCGCGCGTGGCGCGACCAGGACGTCATCGCTAGTCGCCGCCGGCCCCCCTGGACCAGAGCTTGGACCCCCATCTGAATCAGCGTCAGAGGGGAGAACACGTCAAATGTTGCCTGCTGCACCACGGGCGTTTTCTGACGCCGCAACTCGGCCTGAATCTCCGGAGACAGGTCGCCGCTGATCAGCACCACGCCGGCAAATCGGTGGCGGTGGACGTCCAGATCGAAATCCGGACAACCGCTGCCTCCGTCGTACTCCGAAATCGCCGGCTTGAACCCCACGTAACCCCGTGCCAGACAGCCCGCTTCGGTCAAATGTAGCCGCACCTGTTGGAAAATTCGACGGGCAAAGTACGAAAACAGGGGATTGCCGATATCCTGAGGAAGCAGGACTGCAACCTCCGGGCGCCAACGCAAACGATCCTGCACATACGTCCCGCTACCCTGGCGACGCGCTACCAGTCCCTCTTGCGCCAAGCTGTTCATCGCTTCCCGCAAGGTCAGCACGCTGACGCCAAAATATGATGCAAGTTCCGTTTCCGCAGGAAGTTTCACACCAGGCGAGTATTCCTTGCGAATCTTCTCACGCAGGAGGGCCGCCACCTGTTGATACAGTGGCGTGCGAATGATCAGAGGTTTGCGAGGGTCAGACATAAAAGTCACAAACTCATTAAATGACTTTAGGAATTGTACCCATCTGCCACCTCCTTCGTCAAGAGAATTGTCGTCATGCTCAAGATGACGATTCAGAAAAGAAGCGGAATCCATGGCATGCAACAGAAAAACAAGTGAACGCTGCGGATCGCACCATCGCGGTAGATCAGCAGTTGCCCGCCCGGCGGCGGGGTTGGCGTGGATGGGTCGGGCAGAGGGCCGGTCATTGCCAAGGCTCCGCGAGCATGAACGCATCAGGCAGGCTACCGGGGCGCATTGCAGACGTCATGCGGGATTCGCGCGGTCAATCTACCGCGTCAGGGCTGGCTTTTGGGGGGATGGCATGGAGCCGATGACCGAGTGTCCCAAACCAAATGGCGAAGGAACAAGATCGGGATTCGACCCTACGTCATGGTGATGATTTCAGATCAGGCTCTGGTCGTAAGCCTGTTCGAGTTGATCGAGCGTCTCATGGATGGGTTGTTCGCCGGCGAGGCAGGCATGGATGATGTTGCCGCCGCGATCTTGAAAATCCAGGTAGCCGTCGTAGCGTGGCCGGATGTACGCGTGGTCCATTGTGGCGCGGGTTCGGCGGAAGAAGTCGAGCATTTGTGCGTTGCACCCGTTGTCGATCCACGCATCGGCATGCGCGGGTTGGCCCCCGGTGTCGCAGTACACGCCGCATTGGCAGGCGGGAGCCGCGAGCCGGAACGCGAAATCGACAGCCTGGGGAAGATGGTTGCTGTACGTGGACACGGCGATGCCCGCGCCGCCGAGGGTGGAGCCGATGGTGCCGGGGATGTCGGCGAATTGCAGCCGACGTGGCCGAAAGCCTTCCCGGCTGTAGTTGGTGTAGCCGTAGCCCAGCGGACAGTACGCGTAGCGGTCATCCTGCGACATCAGATCGTATATCTGCGGCGGGTTCATATTCAGACACGGTCGCGGCACAAGGTGAGCCAGTTCCAGCATCATCTCCAGCACGGGACGCGCATGGTCCGAATCGATCAGCGGCCGGCGTCCGTCGTTGCGGCACGGCGTGCCGCGCTGAGCGCACAGCGTGAAGAACGTCATCAGGGCATCGACCGGTTTGTGAGGCCAGAGTACGCGGCCGGCTTGCGCCAGTTCCATCACCTGTGGCCACGTCGTGGGAACATCGTCCAGCAAATCCGGCCGGTAGCACGCCACCTGCGCCGCCGCGTCGATCGCCAGCGACCACTGGCGACCCGCATAGACGTAGCTTTCATGCGAGCCGCCGAGGGAATGCTTCGCCAGTTCGCGCAGTTCCGTATCGCGTCCCATGGTGTCGAGCGCCGCCAGGCATCCTGATCTCGCCGCCAGGCCCATGTGCGGATGATCGATGACCAGCAGATCGAATTCCCGTGCCAGCTCTTCAATGGAGTGATCGGCGAATGCCTGAAGCGAGCGCGTGCGCCACGTGACCTGCACATCCGCATGTTCGCGGGCATACGCCGCGGCCGCGGCGATGACGGGATCGCGCCCGCGGGGATGGTCCCATGTGATGCCTTGCAGCTCAATCATGGCGAAACTCGCGTTTTCCCGGCATCCTCAATCGCGGCGAAACTTCGCCAAAGCCGCGTCGTTCAACTCCACGCCGAGTCCCGGCGCGTCGGGTAGCGCCATGCGGCCATTGGTGATCGTCGGCTCCGGCGATACCAGTTCACGCCGCAACGGCGAGTCGTACAGGTCGGGCGACAGGAACTCGAACCACGGCGCGTTGATCGTGCTGGCCTGGAAATGCCGGCCGCACGCCGCGGTGATGCCGGTTTTCCAGCCATGCGGAATCACCAGTACGCCGTACAGGTTCGCCATGTCGGAGATGCGGCGGATTTCCGTCAGGCCGCCGCAGCGGTTGATGTCCGGCTGCACGACCGCGACCTTGCCGGTCTCGATCCATTCGCGGATTTCCCATCGCGTGGCGGCGTGTTCGGCCCCGCAGACACGAATGGACGTCTGCCGGCTCAGCCGCGAGTGGCCATGCAGGTCGTCATGCTGAATCGCCGCTTCGGCGAAGTAGATGTTGCAGTCCTCGATGCGATCGAGCACCCACTTGGCGTCGTGCCAACTGTGCCAGCGGTAGCCGAAGTCGACCATCATGGTCATCGCGTCGCCGAGCATCCGCCGGCCCTGTCTGATGCAGTCGACAAGCTGAGCGTCGGTGACCAGGTCCTCGTACAGCACTTCCATTTTCACGGCATGAAAACCGATATTCATGGCCTTCTGGAACTGCTGTTCGGTGACGTCGAGGATTTCCGTGATGGATCGGCCCCGCGGCATGCCGGGGAAAATGGTGGCATACGGCGTGAGAAACGGCCGCCTCGCGCCGCCCATCAGCTTGTACGCCGGCTTGCCGATCTGCCTGCCCGCCAGATCGTGCAGGGCGATGTCGATCGCGGAAATCGCATGGATGCCCAGTCCCCGCCGGCCTGGATACGACGTGGCTTCGTACATCGTCTCCCACAGCCCGGTCAATTCCAGCGGATCCCTGCCCACCAGCAGTTCCGCAATGTTCCGGCTCCACAGATGCGCCGTGGGCATGTCGATGAACGCCTTGACCACCTCCGGCGGCGCGTCGCATTCGCCGATGCCGCACCGGCCATCTTCGTCCGTGATGCGGACCACCAGCGTGTCCACGCTGCCGTCGAGGTCGTCCTCCTTCGCCGGCGCCTGCACGGGAATGGCTTCAATGTGGGCGATGTTGCTCATGGTTGGCTCATTCCGTTCGGCAATATTCCTCGGCCTTGGTTCCCTTGTACATCTCATAACCGCCATCGACGGCGATGATGGTGCCGGTGATGAAGGCCGCGCGGTCGGAAGCGAGATACGCCGCCATTTCCGCGACATCCTCCGGCCGGCCCAATCGCTGCGTCAGGTGATACGACTCGGCCGCCTTCACGGCCGCGGGATTGGTCGTGAACCACGGCAATTGCACTTCGGTGATCACGTAGCCGGGGCTGATGCCGTTGACGCGGATACCGCGTTTGCCGTAGTTGACCGCCATGGCCTTGGTCAGCGCGATCACGCCGCCTTTGGCCGCGGTGTAGCTGTCGAAGCCCGCCTCCGGAAGCACGGCATCGCAACTGCTGATGTTGATGATCGCGCCCTTGCCGCGAGCCAGCATGTCCGGCAGGCAATGTTTGGAGCACAGGTACACGCTCTTGAGCGTCACGGCGATCATCTTGTCCCACACGGCTTCGTCCAGTTCATGCACCGCCCGGTCGCGCTCGTTGCACAGCTTCGTCGCCGCGGCATTGTTCATCAGGATGTCGATCCGGCCATACGTCTTCAGTGCCGCCTGCGCCATGGCGGAAACGGACGCGTTGTCGGATACATCCGTGCGGACGAATATCGCGGTTCCGCCTTGCGATTGGATCATCTCGACGGTGTTGCGGCCACCGGTTTCATCGATGTCGGCGACGACCACGCGGGCGTGATCCTGCGCAAAGCGAAGCGCCGAAGCCCGGCCCATGCCCGAAGCAGCGCCGGTGATGATGGCTGTCTGATCGTGGAATGTCATGATGGGTTGCTTCTTGCGGGTTGGATACGGGCGAGATGTTCCTCGCGGCCGGGAATGTCGGTTTTGACGCGATACAGCGCGCCGCCGGCGAGCGCCCTGGCGTCCCATCCCGCCGGAGCCAAACTGCACGGCCAGGGTTCGCCCGCGCTGGTGATGTACAGGTCGCACAGGTCATCGCCGCCGAAAGCCACGCTGGAAATCTGCGTTGCCGGCAGCTTGATCCGTCGTTCCACCTTGCCATCCGGGTCGTAGCGGACCACCTGCGAGCCATACCACTGCGCGCACCAGACGAATCCCATGGCGTCAACGGTCAGGCCGTCGGGCAGGCCTTCGTCACTGGGAAGGCGCGTAAAGACGCGACGCCGGCTGATGTCGCCGGTGTCGGGGTTCACGTCGTAGGCGTAGATGATCCGCGCGGCACTGTCGGCAAAGTAGAGCGTCCGCTGATCCAGACTGAAGCCCAGGCCGTTGGCGATCAGCACGTCGTCGTCGATCACGTGGATGGAGCCGTCGAGATCGACGCGGTGGAGAAAGCCGGTTTTGGGCTGCCCCGGCTTCCAGTAGACCGAACCGGCGTACAGCCGGCCTTTGGCGTCGGCGATCATGTCGTTGAACGGGATGGGTTCGCCATTGACGGGGCCGACCATGGTTTCACGCTGGCCTTCGGCGTTCCACAGGAACATGCCCTTGCGGCCGGCGATGACCAGCCGGCCATCGTGGTGCAGGGCGATGCCGGCGGCGTCGATGTCCGTCGCCAGCACACGACGCTGGTCCGTCGCGGGGTGATAGTCGAAGAGCTTGCGGCCCGTCAGGTCGTTCCAAAGCAGACGGCAGTTGCGGCGATCCCAGGTCGGCCCTTCGCCGCAGAGATTGCCGTCGTCCGCCACAATTTCAAGGGTATCGCGCATGAAACAGATCATACATCATGCCCTGGCCTGCAAAGCCATTGCCAACTCTGCCGCCGGGACATATCTTTTTCTGCATGATCCTGCAGCGGCGATATTGCAACCACCGGCCCGACATCGCGCCGCTGCGCCATGCGTGTACGGAAATCGGGGCTTCACGAGACACGCTCAGGCGGGGAACGGGGTCCAGGCCGACGCGGGCGAACCGGCTGGCCCTGCTGGTCACCGACGCCGGAAGCATCACGGACGGCATGCACGACGGCAAAGTCATGCACAATCGCACGAGCCTGACCGTGCTGCCGCCGGGCGCCTGGTTTGAGGAAATAGTGGGGGAAAAGGAAGACTGGATCGTCCAGTACCTGACGCTGGAAGGCGATTGGGCAAAGGCGTTTTGCCGCGATTGGCCGCCAGCTCGCGGCGGGATGTTCATCCGCTACGACCCCGCGCCCCGCGTGTGGCGGGATGACCTGCGGGCCTGCGTCCAGCTAGGTCTGGACCAGCCGCGGAACTGGACCTGGTCTTTCGCGCGCCATCTGTCCGCGCTGCTGCACGGCATCCTGGCCGCCCCGCTGCCGGTGGATCGGTCGGCGAATCTCATCGAACGGATGACCCGTGTGGTGGAAAGCGATCCGTTTCGCGCCTGGTCCGTACCGCAACTGGCCGAGGCGCTGGACATGCCGACCAGCACGCTGGCGCATCAGTTCCGGGCCATCGCCGGCCAGCCGCCCGCGCAATGGGTATGTCGGCATCGCATCGATCGCGCTCGTCAGTTGCTGTCGCAAGGGCTGGGCGTCGCCGAGGTCGCCGACCGGCTTGGCTTTGCCAATCCCTACCACTTTTCCCGTGTATTTAAAGCCGTTTCGGGCCGGACGCCATCGTCGCTGATTCCAGGGCCGGACGATGTGAATCCACGCGGCCAGCCCTCGCGCTAAGCCTTATGCTCCCCTCGACAGGCTGGACGGCAGACAGGGATATGCCCTACGCCTGACGACACAGGTTCAAAACCTGTCCCGCTTGAAGCGTGGTCTGGATGATCCGGTGTCCCGCTTCGACCGAGGATGCGCAGTCCGAGCCGTCGCTGCGCCATGTTGACGAAGGTTCCTCGACAGCCAGCCGGCGAACGCCTTCGCGTTCGGCGGTCAGGGTGGTGGAAACGAGTTTGCCCTGTTCGATCACACCGCTGACGAGATCGCCGAAGGGGCTGCGGAGGTTCCAGAACTCGCCGTCGAACCGGCGGGGCACGCCGCCGGCGAGCACGGCATGATCGCCCGCGCCGTGCAGCAGGGCATCCTGAACCGCCGTGACGGCCAGCATGTTCGCTTCCACCGTGAACGTGCCGCTGATGGTGGTCGCGGGATCGTTGTGCATTACGAGGCCGATGTCGTGCATCCCGGTTCCGGTCATCAGGCCGTTGAAGGGCACGGGGAGGCAGCGGTCGGCTAGTTCCAGCATGAACGCGGGCATTTCCCGCCTTCCGCCGACGCGCGTGGCGATCAGGCTGGCCCACGGGAACGAGAAGTTGTTCCACATGCCCGTGCCCCGCATGATGAGACGGCCCAGCGCGTTTCTTCCACGAAGCAACGGGTCGCGTGAACTGAAACGATGCACCTCGCCCAGCGGAAAAATCATCATCAAATGCGAGTGATGGCGGTGCGAAAGCTGCGTGTCCAGGCCCGGCCATTCCACGAAATATTCCGAGACGGCGGGATTTTCGGCCACGAAGCCCGCCTGGTTGGTCATCGTCGGATACGGGACCACGTGGGCCAGGAAATCCTTCGCCCATGCCGCCAGGTCGTCCGGCTGATCGCCCAGCAGATGCAACGTATGGATGTACGCGTCCGCGAGGAACCGTGCCAGGGCGATCTCATAGGCCGTATCGACCATGGGGCAATCTTTCGTCGCCTCGTGTTGTATCTCCGGCGACTGGGCGCGGTGGAGCAGGTGATATTGACCGTCGCTTTCCTTGCGCCAGCCGAATCGCTGAATTTTCAGGTGTTCGCGGAAGACGGGTAAGCAGTAGTCGCGGAGGAACGAAAGGTCGCCGGTGTACAGGAAGTGCTGCCAGAAGTGATGCGCGACCCACGGCCCGGCTCCGAATCCGCCGCAGGAGTCGTGGACCCATGTCTGCGCCAGGTCGTCCGTGCCGGGATGCAGATACGCGCCCTCGGCCTTGGGGCCGAACATGCCCTTGGCGAAGTCCGCCATCTCCGGTAGATGATCGCGGTACCACGTGTACAGCGAGAAGCCCAGTTCCAGATGATTGCCCGTGTAGATGGAGGAATACGTGGCCTGGATGTTGAGATCCCAGCCCAATCGATTGCCCCAGGGGACCAGGCCGTCTTCGCACCAGACGCCCTGGAGGGAAGCGGGGGGGCTGTCCTGGCGCATCATCGCGCCGAGGAAGTAAGTGCCCAGATGCCAGAGGCGGTCCATGGCGTGGTGCGACAGGCTCATGCCGCCGCGGGCCCAGAACTGCCGCCACCAGGCTGCATGTTCCCCGGCAAGCGTGGACCAGTCCGGGCAATCCAGAAGCACGTGGCGCAGATTGTCCATGATCGGCACGGGATTGAGCCTCTGGCTTCCGATGGTCAGCAGCAGCATCGCCTCATCGCCGGCCTGCGTGGCGGCGGTGAATTGTCCCTGCGATTGCGTCATCGCCACCGGCTTGCCGTGCTGCATCACCTGCACAGCGATGGTGGCCATGGGATGGCCGTCGAACGTCATGGTCATCATGGCGGCGTGGTCCGCGACCTGCGAGTCCGCGACCATGCGGCCGGCGTAGGGATCAGGCCCCTCGCCGGCCCGCTTGTCCCACAATGCCGGGGGATTCCAGCGGAATCGCACCGCCGAACCCGTCGGCGCCAGGCGAATCGCCAGCACCGGTCGCGTCGCGTGCACGAGCCATTGCACGCTTCCCGCTCCCGTCTGGCGGTACGCCGTCGCCTCCAGCAGGTCCAGCCCTTCGCGAAAGCCCCCGGAAGTTGCACCGTCGCCCGTATCGACCACCAGTGCGCCGGCGGAAAACTGCTGAAGCACATCGAGCTTCTGCAACGCGCCGCGCGGACCCTGCGTGGTCAGCCACAGATCAGACCGGCCGACGGTGAAAATCATCTCCCGTGGTCCGCCCCAGGTCATCGCTCCCAGCAGGCCGTTGCCCGTGGGAATGCCTTCGATCCATTGGTTCGTCGGCTCCATGCGTTCAAGATTGTGACGCCGGACGGATTCATCGCGTGCGTTGGTCATAGATGGACTTTCTTACCAGTTCAATACAACGGATTTCCCGGCATTCATGATAATCGTTTGCGATGACGGTGTCCTGTTACGCAGCGGATCGAAATGAGGATTGATCGTCCACGTCACGGTCTGCGTGGCGTCAGTCGGATTGTTGACTTCCAGTTGCCAGTTGTTGTCGCCGGTCTGGACGAGTTGGAGGAAGATGTCCGGGTTGTCGCAGGTGACGGGATGGCCGACGAAGAGATCGGTCTTGCCGCGCATGGGAACAGTGGCCCAGGCCTGATTTTCCACGATGCCCAGGGGACGCGCAGCCTTGAGTTGCCGGTCGTACAGAAAGGCAGACCAGCGATCGTGCAGGCCTTCGACGACGATGGGCAGGGTGGACATCAGTTTGCCCTCGATGATGCCGGAGAAGGCCTGGGACTCCGCACCGTTGATGCGCAGGATGTAGCGTTGGCTGACGACTTTGCCCGCGGTCAGGGTGAGCTTGTAGGCCGGCCCGGCCTCGCCAAGGCCGAACTCGCGGCGGAATTGCTCGATCACCTGCGTGGTGCGAGGTGGGAACATGCGGGTGTACTTCGTCGAACGCGGAATGCCCACCAGCAGCAGATCCACATCCCGGCTTTCGCCCTTTTTCCGCGGACAAGTTTCACCGGGCAGCACGAATTGGATTTCCCTGGTCTGCGGTGTATTCCAGTTGACGGCCATGCCATCGGTCAGGGGAAACACGGCACAGCCGCCCAGCGGCGAGTCCAGCGCCGCGGCATACGCGCCAAAACCGAACGGCAGCGACTGTTGGCGCGGCGTGGACATCGCCGTGTCCTCGTTGTTGCCGCTGAGCGTCGCGCCATCGCTGCCCCGCACCGCCCAGAGCGAAGCCCTGTTGTTGTGAATGCTGCCGACGACAACCTTCGCGGCTTCCATGTCATCCTGCCATGTCAGCCGCAGTTTCCAGAGGTAAACCGCCAGCGGGCTATCGGGATCAAGTTGGAAGAAGTGGTTGCGCTGATCGACGGCAATGTCCTTTGACGGCTCGGTTTTCCAGAGTGTGTGGAACAGGTTGTAGGTCGGCACGTTGTCGGTGAATCGGAGGTTGCACAGGCCTTCGCCGATGTTGACGTCGCCGGAGCACATGACGCGGCGACCTTCACCGACGATGGGGCCTGCGATCCAGCGATTGTCGCGGGTGAGCAGGTTGACGGGTGTGACGACTTCGGGGCCGCCGGTGGTGGCGCCGTCGAATGCAGGCGCGCCGAGGAATGCGTCGAGGTCGAACGCGCCTTGGGGACCGCCACCCCAGAGGCTTCGGAAGATGATGCGTTTGTGGGGCGTCACCAGGCCGTGGTTGCCGCCGACGAGGACCAGCGTGTCATCCTGGCTTCGCGCGGTGAAGCCGCCGGTAAGCTGGTTGTGGCGGTCGCTGCAGGAAGTTTCCTGCAAGCGATGGTTGCGGTCCCATTGTTCGCTGCTGATGGCGCGGCGGCCGGCGGTGTCGGTGACGATCAGCACCAGGTTGTGCTGGCGGTCATGCGTCAGGTCCATGGCGAATTCAAACTCCTTCGCGCCATCCGGCTGGAATCGGCGGAACAGCCGCGTGCCGTCGTAGATCGCCACGTCTTTCAGGCCTGTTTCGCTTCGCACCTTGCCGCCGACGCGCCAGCGGTAGTTCTGCCACACGAAATCGCCCCGGCTGGACGCCTCGTAATCGCGCGAAGCGTTCATGGACCAGTAGTCGATCATCGGTCCTTCGGTGATGTGGATTCGCGTTGGATTGTCCGGGTAAAAGTTCCAGTGCGACAAATAGGAAGCCACCGGATTGGCTCCATCGAGCATGCCGCTGACGGTGTGGTCGCCGGTTTTCATGTTCATGACTGTCCGCCACGGCGTCTGGGCCAGTTGGGCCGGATCGTCGAGCAGGTCCACAGCCAGAGGCAATGGGGCCTGGCCGGCGGCGACCAGTTGCAGGTACTCCGGCGTCGCATCCTCGACCACCTTGCCCGCTTCCCGCGTGATCACGCCGACGGAGGTGTAGCCACTGAACCAGTTGGCCACCGGCGCGGCTCCGCGGCGGAACAAGTAGTGCCCCGCCGTCATCTTGAATCCGCCGAGGGTGTAGGTGTAGGTGCTCGTGGTGGCGTCGAGCTGGCCCCGGATGGCGCGGGGATCCTTCGGCGACACGCCGGGATCATACGAAACGAAAACCTTGCCATCGTCAGAGAGCAACTCCTTCGACGGATACGGCAGATTCGCGCCGGCGTAGAGGTAGTGATTGCCGATTTCGTCCAGGATGCGAAATCCGGGGATCGCGGCGAAGTCGGCTGTCGTCAGCCGGGCACACTCGGCCACCAGTTGCGCGAAATGATCCGGGGGAAGCTTAGCGAAATCCTCGAGAAAAACGAGATAATCCAGGCCGACCGACCGTGCCTGGGCAACCCATTGCTCAATGGTGCCTTTGCCGCCGGAGAAGGCGGACTGCACGCCGACCACGCCGCGCCATTGCCTGCCGGCGCGGGGAAACGACGCCTGGGTGTAGCCCGTCCAGTCGAAAGGCTTGCTGAACTTGACCACGGCGGGATTTTCCAACTGCCGCGGCGAGGTCTTCGCTCCGCCGAGGTTGCCGGCCTTTTCGGAAGGTTCCGCCAGCCAGCGCAGGGAGTCACGCACCAGGGGATATCCGTCCGACGGCTTGCCCAGCAGACCCCGATCCAGCGTCACGCCCTCCAGCGTCAGCCCTGCCCACCGGCCCCACAAATACGCGGCATTGATCCCGCATGCCACCATGCGGCCCTTGCCCATCTCCTTCATCGCCACCAGCGGCACGCTTGCGTCGAACAGACCTTTCGTCATCTGCGGCGACGGCGAAAACTGCGTCAACGGAACCGTGATGGTGTAGGTCGTCAGCGAACCGGAGGCCACCACCTTCCACGTGTCGTCCACGCTCAGCGGAACCGTGTGCGCTTCCCCCCCGGCACGGTTGGCGATCGGAACCCACAGCCTCCGCACGTTCCGCGTGATCGGCGAAGATTCCACCTGTTCGATGCAGGAAAAGGGTATCCCCCACGACGTGGCGTTCACCGGCGATTTGCGGTCATACACCACTTCCTCAAACCGCGGAATCAAACCCATCGGCTTGAGAAGCTCGGCCTGCGGGGGAACCTGACTGGCGATTTGACCCCAGGTCGGCACGAACAGCACGCCGCCGCCGGCGTCGAGAAATTGCCGGATCATGGCGATATTCTGCTGCATCTTCGCGTCGAGTGTGCCGTCGGCGTTGGCCAAGCCCAGGCCGGTCAGCACGAGCACGTTGCACGTCTTGACTTCATCCCACGTCAGCGGCGACGCGTCCATATCCTTTTCGCGGGAGTTGACTTCCCAGCCGTCGCGGACGAGTTTGCCGGCGAAGTCATGGTCGCAGCCGTGGATGAACAGGGCCGCGGGCCGGCGGGTGGTTCCCGTGGCCGGTTGCGTCGCGGCCGGGGTTTCGCCAAGGGCCAGACCGCAACATGCGGCGACAAGGATACCGATCATCGTCATTCGGGAGACGATTCGCATCGCGCCAATCCTTTATGGAAAACAGGGAAATGGTCCGTGTTGGATCAATAGCCGAACGCCCAGAACGTGCCGTCGATGGGATGGTTGTCCCATGCCTGGAACCAAGGCACGTCTTCGAGGCGCATGGTGACGGCGTGGCCGTCGCAATGGACGAAGTTGATGCGGCCGTTGTGCCAGGCGGCGGCGTTGACGATGTCCACCTTGGCATCGCCGTAGCCATAGGCGTAGCAGCCAGCCCAGTGAGGCATGTAATCGGCATACAGGAAGGTGCGGGAAGGCTTGAGAATCTTTCCGTACCGGCGGGTGCAGACGCCCCAGCCGTACTTGAATGTCCATCGGTCGCAGCCGTTGACGGCATAGGTGGTCGGCCCGCCGCCGGTTCCCTGATAGGCGGGGCAACGCGTCACTTTGTAGTCGCCGTTGGACAGCGAGGTGTTGCCCGATCCGTTGAACGACAGCGAGGGATTGAGATAGGGCGCAATGATGACCATCCAGCCATACGTGCCGCCATCCGGAGCCACGGCGTATAGCGGCGGATAGTAGTCGCGGTTGGCGTCCACGTAGGATTGGCAGACCAGTTGCAGTTGCCGTTCGTTGGCCAGGCACTGGATGATCCTCGCCTGTCCCCGGGCCGACTGCAGCGCGGGCAGCAGGACGGCAATGAGCATGGCGATGATGGATATGACCACGAGAAGCTCGATGAGGGTGAAAGCGCGACGACGGGATTCACAGTCATGCGGATGGGTCATGGCCGATCTCCTGAAGAGGCGAGGCGGACGATGATGTGGGAAGAGGCGAGAGGACGGGGGCGACGAGCCGGCGTTCGCAGCTTTCGCCGTTGAATTGTTTCTGAACCTGCTGGAGCAGTGCCTGCGCGACGAGGGATTCGTCGATCACGAGGTGGCGCATGGGCATCGGCGCGAACAGGTTGACGCAAGCGAGTTTCGAGGCGGTGATTTTCAATTCATCGGGCACGCGGATCTGCCGTTCCAGCACGGCCTTGATGACGCCGTGGGCCATGACGTTGTCCATGACGATCAGGCTCCGCGGCCGGACGTCCTGGGACCAGAGCTGGTGAAACAACTGATAGCCGAACCGGTCAAAGTCCACGCCCGGATCCAGATCGCCGGATCCCTTGGCGAAGAGCATCCAGGACGGTCGCGTTTCCACGCCGGCTTTGCGTGTTTCCAGCTCGAAATGGCGGAAAAAGATGGCGTAATCATTTTCGACCGAACTGGACCGCTGCAAGGAAGCCTGGGGAAAGGCGCAGATCACGCCCACGGAGCGGCAATCCTGTTCGACCACACTGCGAACGGACAGTTCCGCCATGCGGCGCATGTCGATGTTGACGCCATTGGGAATGCTTCCGGAGCCGAAGGCGGCAAACGGCGCCGCCAGCCGTGCCGCCCAGTTCAGGATGGCCGGGGATTCTTCGGGAAAGATCAGCGCCTGCATTCGGCGCGCCGCGATGGCTTGTTCGAGCGCCGGCCAGTGCTGACCCCGCAGCGGCGCAGGCCGGGAATCCATCCAGATGTCCGGCTCAATGCCCTGCTCCCACATCAGCTTCTGCAGTTCCACCACCAGCGCGTTGGCGATGGGGCCTTCGTGGGATGCGAACTTGTCGCCGTTGACGTAAATCCCCGCGCAGGTCAGCTTGCTTTCCTTCCTGCGGACAAACGTGCCCACCCGGTTCACCCGCGTCAAAAGCCCCTCCCGCACCAGCGGCACCAGGGCCAGATGCACCGTCTGACCGTCCACATCCCACAGCTTGGCCAGCTTCTGCGTCGAGGGCAGCCGCTCGCCCGGTTCCAGTTCCCCGGCCTCCACCAGTTGCCGGACATGCTTGCGAATCTGGTCCTGCACGGGCCAGTAGGGGGTGAAGTCCAGGTTTTGCGTGAGCTTGCTCATGGCTTGTATCTAATCTGTCTAATCACAATCATACAGAATCTATAACTGATGTCAATAGATAGTGTATCATCATAAATTAAAACTATTTATGATGATCTATGCGCCAGGATGGAAAAGGAATTTGGGCTGTTGGGGACGATGGGGCTGCGCCTATGCGAGAACGAACGGGGCTGGCTGAATGACGAAGGTCCAAGCACGCATGACGCATGACAAGACCGGATTTTCGGCGTTTCGTCATTCGGATTTGGACCTTCGGTCATCACCCTTGGCCCGCTTCATGAGCCACATGCGTTCAACCTGTCATGTCGCATGCCATCGTCATTGAGGTTCACTTCCCGTTCCGGGTGAATATCTTGAGTTCACCGGGTTGGAACCGAAGGCTTGTCACGGTGGAGCCGTCTTCGGCGATCACGGGTTGGTCAAGGTTCAGCGTGGCGACGTGCGTGGTCATGTTCTTCTGGAACACCATGCGTCTTCCATCCCCATGACGACGAACACGTACCCACCAGCCCGGCGGCGTGGCCGGCAACGAAAGTCCGGCTGCCGCGATGAAGTGCCGGTACAACTCCGCATAGTCGTCCAACATGCAACCCAGCAACGCCACCTGTCCTTGCTCGCAGCGGCACAGAGTCATCGCGGGCCAGGCAGCATACAGGTCATTCTCGCCATAGGTGGCCAGGGTTGTGACTGACGGTGAGTCGATCTCCAGTTGTTCAGCCCACTGAACCACCTTTCCCAGGTTCTGCTTGCCCGCGTGGATGGTCGGACGATGCCCCGGAAGCAACCGCCCGCCCACGCCGTGATGCACGCCGGCGGCCTGTCGCAGACACTCTGCTCCCGGATAGGGGGCGAGATAGCCGGCTCCGATTTCATCGTGCGTGAATCCGGGTTCAGCGAGCAACAGCGTGCCGCCCCGCGCAGCCCATGCTCGCAGCGTCCGGGCTTCGTCGAGTGAAACCGACCACAACTGGGGCGCGATCAACAGGCGATACGGGGATAGATCATCGCCGGGGCCGCAGAGATCCACCGAAATGCCCAGCGACTCCAACGCCGCCAGGTGATGCCGTAGCAGGAAGATGTAGTTGTGAATGGGATCGCGGGAATCCGATCCTTTGACGCCGTGCCACTGGTCGAGGTCTTTCCACCAGGAAGTGTAATTGAAGTAGATACCGACGGCAGCCCGTTCGGGCACGGACTGCTCCAGCAGCGGGCGCAGCGATTGAAGCCGATGCCCCACTTCCTTGACTTCCGTGTAAATCCGATCCGTATACAGGCCGGGGCCGACCACGCCGTATTGCATTTCTTCGCCGCCAAAATGCGGCGTATCCCAGCGGAAAAACGTCACCGCGTTCGCGCCGTGTGCCACGGCTCGCAAGGACCAATCCAGGATGGCGCCCGGCGGCGGGCTGAACCGGCTCGCGCCGCCCGCCTGGGTTTCCAATACCCAGAACGGCTGCCCCCGGCTGATCGCCCGCGTGTATCCCATCATCAGATCGAAATCGGTCGTCGTGCAGTTGTAGGCGCTACCCTCCGGGCTATACGGGTAGTAATCCATGCCAACCACGTCCACGCACTGCGCCATCTGGAAATGGTCGTAGCCGTGCCAGGGAGCCATCATGTTCACCACCACCGGCAACGATCGGCTGCGAATCAGTTCCGCCCGGCAGGAGGAGGCGAATTCCAGCCATTTTTCCGAATTCCACGTTCGGAAGAGTTGACGCAACGTCGGATTCTGCGACGGGGTGGGAATGTCCAGGTCTTCCCAATGCCGCAGTTGATGGCTCCACATGGCCAGGCCGCAGACCTGGGTCAGCCGTTGGGGCGTTTCAAACCGCGCTTTGAGCCAGTCGACAAACCGCCGGCGGCAACAGTCGCACCGGCATTCGGGATGCCCGATTTCATTGTCGATCTGCCAGCCGATCAATCCCTTGCGCTGTCCCCAGCGCTGCGCCATCGCGTTCTGGATGATCGAGACCCGCCGACGAAACGCCGGCTGGCTGGGGCAGCAGTTGCGGCGGTTGGCGTATTCGTCGCTCCCGGAGCAGACCACGCGCACCTCGGGAAAGTTCGTAAACACCCACCGCGGCGCGCCGGCCGTGGGCGTTCCCAACATGTAACGTATGCCCAGCGCGTCGAGTTTGTCGAGAAAACGGTCCGCCCAACCCCATTCAAATCGATCCATCTCCGGCTCAAGAGCGCCCCAGGCGAACTCGAAGAGCCGCAGATACGTGATTCCCGCTTTACTGATCTGGGCCAGATACGCGTCCCACATGTCCTGCGGCCATTGATCCGCATAAAACTCACTGCCGCAGCCCAGCCAGGGTATGGTCCCCGCCATCATTTTTTCGTTCCTTGAATCGGACGGACAGCCTCAATGCCCTTGGCCCATATTTCCGCCATATGGTCGTAAGCGCTCGCCGACGGATGGTTCTGTCCATTGGAAAACAATGATACGTCAATCTTCCCATCTTTGATGAAAAAGGAATACTGGTCCACGATGCTCACACGCTTGCCCTTGGCCACGAAGGAGGGGACAACCGTATCCCGGATGAGGATGTTGTAGTCCGCAAGCAACTGCGGCCCGCAGGACATGGGCGTGGTCTGCGCGACAATCACGTCCGTGGTCGGCGACAGGGTGACGATTTTCTCCATGATCGCGGTGAGATTCTCGACGATCCTGGCGTTGGGCAGCTTCCAGATATCGTTGATGCCGACCATCAGCAGCACGACATCGGGCTTGTAGGTGGTGACCCAGTTTTCGATATTCTCAAGCAGATAGACGGTTCCCCGACCGGCGAAGCCGCAATGCTTGTCCTGTCCCAAGGCCCGTAAATCCGGCGTGGGCGTGTGGCCGGCGACGATCCTGGTGCCGTCCGTTCCGTTGGATGCCACGCCGACGAACTGGACGGCATATCCCTTTTCGACGAGCAGCGCATAGAGCTTGCCGCGAAAGCCGAACTGGAAAGGCAACTGCTGGGGCGTGTCCATGAAGCCCGCTGTGACCGAATCGCCGACGCACATGATGCGTAACGGAGCTGAGTCAGATACGGCGACCGGGTCCGCTTGTGCGAAGCTGGTCAGAACACAGATCGTTACCAATGCCAACATACTCTTGAACATAGACATCCTCTATTTCGTGAAGGGTTTCATGTAGAACCACATCGCACATGGCGGCAAGGCTGTTTGATGCCCGTGCTGCCCCGATCGTTCAGCAGATAGAACCTCAACAATACGGGCCGGAACATCCGTGATCGGCAGGATCAGAGTGCGTCCGCATTAAACGTTGGCAATATCCAGCCCAACCGGGTCGTTGTGCCGGCGACATCCCGTTTCCAGTCATCCGTCGGACGGTTGGAGACGTGGAAATCAAGCCAGAGCGTGTTCATGGTATCTTTGTGATGGCGTCCCAGATAAATGTAGCCCGTGTAATCCAGTGCGAAAGCATTGGCGCTGTTGTCGACTTCCGATGTGATCATGCGTTTGCTTAGTGTCGTAATATCATCAATCCGGTATGGCATCAATAGGTTAAGTATATAATACGGCGGAATCATATAGGATGAAACCCAGTAATGGTTGTAGATGTTCTGCGAGGTGGGACAGCCGAACTTGAGGGTTTTCTCCGCTGAGCCGGAGGGGAAATACCTGGCCAGCACGCCGGCATTGGCGTTCCATTGCGCGCCGCCGGAGCCATTTTGGTCCGTGGCGTCCGACCAGCCCCACCCCCAGAACAGCCGGCCCTTGTTATCGCCGACATACATGCCGGTGACCATGCCGATCTGCCGTTGGGCCGCCTGACACTGCACGCGCCGGCCTGCCTCGCGTGCTCCCTGCAACGCCGGCAGCAACATGGCTATGAGCAGCGCAATGATGCTGATTACGACGAGAAGCTCGATCAGAGTGAATCCTCGATTTCTGCCAAAGCGACGATGTGACATGGGTTATCCTCCTGAAAGAAGTGAATTGCTGGTGGAATGATCCGATACCGGCTGGGCGGCGGGCAACATCCGCGTCGACTGACGGGGGACGAGATAGGGCGTGGTTTTCACCGGCGAAGGCAGGGGGGCATCGGCATCCTTGATCTGTTCAAGCAGCAGTTGAACGGCAGTTCGGCCCATATCTTCCGTACGCTGATCGACGGAAGTCAGGCTCGGCACGACGTATTCGCATTCCTTGAGGTTGCCGTAGCCCGCCAAGGCGATGTCCTCCGGGATGCGCAGTCCCGCGGCCTTGATCGCCTGCATGACCTCAAAGGCGATGATGTCCGTGGGCACGACGATGGCTTCGCACCGGCAACGGTCCAGCAGCCGGCGTGCGGCGTTGCGCTGGCCTTCCTCGCCGACGTCGGTATGTTCCACCCATTCTTCCACGACGGTGACGCCCGCATCTTTCAGGGCCGCCTCGCAGCCGATGCGACGCGGGGCAAGGGTGTCGTAGGGGGAATACGGCCGAATGTGAAGCATGCCCACCTGCCTGTAGCCGCATGACGCCAGATGCTGTCCCAGAAGCCGGCCGCCGATCAGGTCGTCGGAGCAGACATAGGGGATGTCGAGGTCTTCGTAGCGGGTATCGACGAAGACCATCTTGACGCCGGCGTCGCGGAGCTGGATGTAGAAGTCGCGGTTGTGGTGGTGGGGCGAGAGGATCAGGCCGTCGACGCGGCGTTGCCGCATCATGT
>JADLAP010000008.1 GCA_020848195.1 Phycisphaeraceae bacterium | reverse complement strand
GTGTAGACCACGGGGGTGACCAGCAGGGTCAGCGCCAGGGACATGCTTTGTCCGCCGATGACGACGACGGCGACGGCGCGGCGTTCCTCGGCGCCGGGGCCGGTTCCCAGCCACAAAGGCAGCATGCCGGCGACCAGCGCCAGCGTGGTCATCAGGATCGGGCGCAGGCGGTCGCGGCAGCCGGTGATGACGGCCTGGTAGCGGGGCATGCCGCGCTCGCGGCGCAGCTGGTTCATATGGTCGATCTGCAGGATCGCGTTTTTCTTCACCACGCCGAAGAGAACCAGGATTCCCAGGGCCGAATAGAGGTTGAGCTGTTCGCCGGAGAGCCACAGCGACAACAGCGCGAAGGGAACGGCCAGCGGCAGGCTCAACAGGATGGTGACGGGGTGTACCAGATGTTCGTACTGGCTGGCGAGGATCATGTACATCAGCACGACTGACATGAGGAAGGCGAAGATGAACTGGGTGTAGGTGCGCTCGAACTCGCGCCCCTGCCCGCGGACGCTGACGGCGTAGCCGGGCGCCATATTCATCGCGTGGGCCTCGGCGAGCAGCGCCTGGGTGCGGTCGGCCAGGGCGGCGCCGGGGGCGAGGGTGCCGCGCACGCGGGCGTCGCGTCCGCGGTCCAGGCGGTCGATGCGGGCGGCCGTGACGGCATGTTCCACGGTGGCGATGCTGGAGAGTTCGACGAGCTTGCCCCCGTCGCCGCTGAGCAGCAGGGTGGGCACCTGTCCGGGGGTGTTGCGGTAGCGTTCGGCCAGGCGCAGGCGGACGTCGTAGCTTTCGTTGGTGGCCGGGTCGCGGAAGCGGCTGATTTCCTGGTCGCCGCCGACCATCAGGCGCAGGGCGGTGCCGATGTCGCGGCTGGACAGATGCTGGTCGGCCGCCCGGTCGCGGTCGATGGAGACGCGCAGCTCGGGCTTTTGCAGTTCGAGACTCGTGTCCAGGTTGATGATGCCGCCGATCTTCTGGGCGCGGTCGACCAACTGCCGGGAATAGTCGGCCAGTTGCCCCAGGTCCGGCCCGGAGATGGAGAAGTCGATGTCGAAGTTGCCGCCGCCGATGTTGAAGCCGGGATAGCCGCGGGCGCGCACCTGCAATCCCTGCCCGCTGTATTTGCGGGCCAGCAGTTGGCGCACCTGGGTCATGACGTCGGTCTGGGTATAGTTGTCGCGGAACGCCGCCAGCGGCTGGCCGCGGAGCAGGCCCTGCCCGATGCGCTTGAAGGTCCAGTAGCGCCGGGCATGAGGGTCGATCGCCACGTGGATGTTGCCGCTGTTGACGCCGCCGATCCATCCGCCCCCGGCCTCGGCGAGGATCAGCTTCACGCGGGGAATTTGCCGCAGATCGGCCTCGACGGCGCGCATCACCTGGTCCATGGCGGTAAAGCTCATGCCGGGGGGGCCTTCGATATCGATGCGGAACTCGGCCTCGTCGGCGCCCTGGGGCAGAAAACCCTGCTGGACGATGCGGAACAGGAAGATGCTGCTGAGCATCACGCCGACGGCGAGAATCGCCGTGGGGGCGCGGTAGCGCAGCACCAGGCGCAGCAGGGCGGTGTAGGCGAGGTCCAGGTAGCGGTAAAAGCCGCCGCGGCTGCCGCGCCCGTGTTGCCCGCCGGCCGCCCGCGCCGCTTCGCGCCCGAGCATGCGGGCGCAGAGCGTGGGCGTGAGTACGAAGCTGACCAGCAGGCTGACCATGACGGCGACGGCGGCGGTGAGGCCGAACTGGTAGAGGAAGCGCCCGCTGATGGAACTCATGAAGGAGACGGGCACGAAAATGACCACGAGGCTGAGGGTCGTCGCCAGCACCGCCAGGGCGATCTCGGCGGTGCCGCGGCGGGCGGCCTCCATGGGGGAGAGCTTCTTTTCCTCGACGAAGCGGAAGATGTTTTCCAGCACGACGATCGCGTCGTCGATGACGATGCCCACCATCAGCACCAGCGCCAGCATGGTGACGCTGTTGAGGGTAAAGCCCATCACCCACATCATGGCGAAGGTGCTGATGACGGAGGTGGGGATGGCGACGCCGGCAATGACGGTGCTGCGCCAACTGCGGGTAAAGGCGAAGACCACCAGGCACGCGAGGATGGAGCCCATCACCAGGTGCAGGTTGATCTCGTGCAGCGCGGTGTAGATGTAGTCGGACTGGTCGCGGATCACCGACAGCTCGACGCCCCGCGGCAGCATGGCGCGGACTTCGGCGGCGCGCTGCTTGACCGATTCGATCACCTCGATGGTGTTGGCGCCGCTCTGGCGACGGACGTTGAGCGAGACGGCGGTCTGGCCGTTGAGGCGCGCGATCGAGCGCCGCTCGGCGGTGCCGTCCCGAACGTCGGCGACGTCGCGCAGACGGATGGGGATGCCGTCGACGGCGGCGACGGTGATGTCGGCGAACTGCGCGGCGCTGCCGAGGCGCCCCAGGGTGCGCAGCGTCTGCTCGCGCTGGGCGTCGGTGACGTTGCCGCCGGGGACTTCGGCGTTCTGCCGGACGACGGCGTCGCGCACGGCGGTGATCGGCAGTCCGTAGGCGGCCAGGCGGTCGGCGTCGACGTCGATGTTGATGGTGCGCTGGGCCTGTCCGCGAATCTCGACCTCGCCGACGCCCCTGCCGGTTTCCAGGCGCTCCTTGACGAGTTTATCGGCGATCTCGCTGAGTTCGCGCAGGGTGCGGTTGCCCGAGAGGGCGAAGGTGATGACCGGCGAGGAGTCGTTATCGAACTTGCTGACGCTGGGCGGGGTGGCGTCGTCGGGCAGGTCG
>JADLAP010000007.1 GCA_020848195.1 Phycisphaeraceae bacterium | reverse complement strand
TGGCCATGATGGGATGGATCGCGGTGTCGTTGATTCTGTTCCTGATCCTGCCGACGCGCCGTGCCGTCATCGCGGGCACGATCATCTCCATGCTCTTTCTGCCCATCCACGAGTACCTTTTCCGAGGTATGATCGAGTACAACAAGGTCACCGCCTGCTCGTTCGTCCTGCTGGTTTGGGTGGTCGTCTTTGACTGGCGAAAACTCGCCACCTTCGTCCCGGGTCTGATCGACCTGCCCATGCTCTGCTGGTGTCTGATCCCGCTGGCCTCATCCCTGGCCAACCACGAAACCATCAGCGATCACTACGGCTTCTACGACGGCCTGACCTCCAGCCTCCGACAGACCGCGATGTGGGGCATCCCCTACTTTTTCGGACGGCTGTACATTAACGACGCCAGGGCCGCCCGCGACGTGGTTATCGGCCTGATCCTCGGCGGCGTCATATACATCCCCTTTTGTCTGTACGAACTACGCTTCAGCCCGCAGCTCCACAACATAGTCTACGGCTTCCACCAGCACAGTTGGTTCCAGACCCAGCGCGGCGGCGGCTGGCGTCCCACGGCGTTCCTCGATCACGGCCTGATGCTCGCCTTGTGGATGACCGCGGCCTCCATGGCGGCATTCTGGCTCTGGCAGGGCAAAACCCTCCGCTCCCTGGTCTGGATGCCGATCTGGGCTTTGGTCGTTCCCCTGGTCATCACCAGCATCCTCTGCAAATCCGCACTGGCTGCTCTGATGCTCGTCGTCGGCATCGGCCTCTTTTACGTCATCAAACTCGTCAAAAGCCCACTGCCCCTGCTGCTGCTGATCCTCTTCGTGCCCACCTACGAAATCCTGCGGCTGTCCCAGGTCTGGAACGGCAACGACCTGATCGTCGCCGCGGAAAACCTCTTCGGCCCCGATCGTGCCGCGTCGCTGACCGTGCGCCTCTACAACGAAGACCGCATCTCCGATCGCGTCCTCAAAGCCAAGCCCCTTCTCGGATGGGGCACCTGGGGAACCTACATGACCGACGAGGACGAGGAACGCGAGAACGCCATCCCCGACGGCGCCTGGGTCGTCACCGTGGGCAAGTTCGGTATCATCGGCCTGATCTGTTTCACCACCGCCATCATCCTCCCGGCATTCCTCTATCTCATCCGCGTGCCCGGAAAACGTAGCCTCGAACCGGATGTCCTTCCGGTCACATTCCTGGCGATGTTCACTTCGCTGTTCATGATCGACTGCCTGATGAACTTCTTCGTCGCGCCGCTCTACCTCCTGGGCATCGGCGGCCTGGCGTCCATCGCCTCCGCCCTCGTCAAGCATCACGCCCGTGGTCCGAGCTTCTTCCAGTTCATCACCTGGCGGCTGCTCCGCCGGATGCACAAACATCACGACGCGCATCAGTAAATACATACGCGTTTGGAACACCGCCACAGCCTTTTAATGATCGCTTATCAGGAAGTGCTTCAACATGACCCACGCCTTGCCGCTGCGCGTTCGCTGCGTTCTGCCCTTCACCCGACGTGAACTTCCCGGATGGGGCTGGTTGCTTCGGCATCTGGTCGAAACCGGTCCGGATTTCGAGCAACATTTCCGCAATCTGCCGCCGGTGACGCTCATCGGCAAGTGGCACCGCTATCGCATGACGCTGAACCTCGCCGACTGGGCCGAGCGGCGAACGTGGTATCTCAGCCGGTACTACGAACTGGCGACTCAGTTGCTGCTTCGACAGGCGCTGAGGCCGGGTGACCGCTTCATCGACATCGGCGCCAACATCGGCATGATCAGCCTGCTGGCGGCCAAATGCGTCGGTCCCCATGGCCGTGTCGATGCGTTCGAGCCGAATCCCCACTGCGCCAAACGTATCGCGGACAGTCTCGTGCTCAACGACCTCCATCACGTGGCTGTACACAACATCGCCCTCGGCAAAGAGTCTGGACAACTGACGCTCACTGTCCTGACCGAGCACACCGGGACCGCCACGCTGGCGGAAATCCCCGATGTCGACCGCGGCCTGATTACGCGGCAGTACGACGTACGGGTGCTGCGCGGAGATGACGTTCTCAAGCCCGCCGATGGACCGGCAGCAGTCGTCAAAATCGACGTTGAAGGCTTTGAATGCCGCGTGATTGACGGGCTGACTGAAATCCTGCGACGCGATCGACCACTGCTGATGACCGAAGTGGTGTCCAAGTGGCTCGAACGTGCCGGCGACAGTGCGAGCCGGCTTTTTCAGTTGCTCGACGCGATGGGATATCAGCCCTGGGCCCTCGCCGTCAGACGTAATCTCCTTTGTCGTTACCAGCTTTGCCCGCAGCCGCTGAGCAGTCTGGACAACCTGAGCGTCACCGATGTCGTCTGGACGCACAAAGACATGCCCGAACACCGACAACGTCTTGGTCTGCGCTGAAATGAACCTTCTGATCGTCATCGTCAACTACCGCACGGCGGACCTTACGCTGGCGTGTCTGCGATCCCTGCGCGAGCAGGCGGATCAGCCGGGACGGCGCGCCGTCGTCGTGGACAGCCCCGGCGGCGACGATTCAGCGACAGTCCTCGCCGACGCCATCGCCCGTGAAGGATGGAGTCGCTGGGTTTCGCTCATCGCCCTGTCGCAGAATGGCGGCTTCGCCTACGGCAACAATGCCGCGATTCGCCCAGCCCTGCAAAGCAACCATCCGCCGAAATACTTCCTGCTGCTCAATCCGGACACGGTCGTGCATCCCGGCGCGGTGGATGAACTGGTGCGTTTCCTCGATGAACATCCGCAAGCCGGCATGGTCGGCAGCCGGCTGGAAGATCCCGACGGCACGCCACAGGCTTCGGCGTTCCGCTTTCCCACAGCCTTAAGCGAGCTTGTGTCCACGATGCGTCTGGGCCTGCTGTCGAAGCTGTTGCGGCGCAGCGTGGTGGCCCCGCCGATCCAGGACAAGCCGCACGAAACGCAATGGCTTGCCGGCGCGTCACTGCTGGTCCGGCGTGAGGTGTTCGACGACATCGGCCTGCTCGACGATGGCTATTTCCTGTATTACGAGGAAGTGGACTTCTGCTTCCGCGCCCGCCGGGCGGGATGGACATGCTGGTATCTGCCGACAAGTCGGGTTGTACACCTCGTCGGCGCGTCCAGCGGCATATCCGACAGCCGTAAATCCGCCCCGCGCAGGCCGGCCTATTGGTTCGAGTCCCGCCGGCGTTACTTCCTCAAATGCTTCGGCCCGCTTCGCGCTGCCATGGCGGACCTGCTCTGGATTGTCGGCTATTGCCTCTGGCGCGTGCGCCGGGCGATTCAGCGCAAGCCCGATCTCGATCCACCGCATTTTCTCAATGATTTCCTGCGGCATTCCGTTTTCCGCCGCGGCTTCCGACTGATATGAGACAACTGCTTCGACAGATTCATGAGGACTGGGTCGCCCACGGCCGGGACTGGACCAAGCCGGGTTTCCGGGCTGTGGCGACGCACCGCTTCGGCAACTGGCGCATGAGCGTGAGGCCCAAACTGCTGCGCGCCCCGTTCAGCATGTTGTATCGCATCCTGTTTCGCCGCTGCCGTAATGTGTATGGCATCGAGCTGCCCTGGTCCGCACGAGTCGGCCGGCGCGTCGTCATCGAACACCAAGGCGCGATCGTCATCCACGGCAACAGCAACATCGGCGACGACTGCATCCTGCGACAGGGCGTCACGCTGGGCAATCGTTGCCTCGACCGTCCCAACGAAGCCCCCACAGTGGGTCAGCGCGTCAATGTCGGCGCGGGCGCGAAAATCCTTGGAAAAGTAGTCATCGGCGATGGCGCGGTGATCGGCGCCAATGCCGTGGTTATCCATGACGTGCCCGCCGGCGCAACGGTCGTCGGCATCCCCGCCCGCGTGATTGCCGCGAGAACGCCGCAGGAAACCGCGATCCTATGAACCCGTCCGACCATCAGCTTGGCGTGGTTGTCATCGGCCGCAACGAAGGCGAGCGGCTGCGTCGCTGCCTGCAGTCCCTCCGCGGTCGGGTGGACCTGATGGTCTACGTCGATTCCGGCTCCACGGATGGCAGCGTGGCAACGGCTCGATCCCTCGGCGTGCATGGGGTGGAGCTGGATCTGTCCACGCCGTTCACCATGGCGCGCGGCCGCAACGCGGGCTACCGCTATCTGCTTTCCATCGCGCCGCAGGTGAAATATGTGCAGTTCGTCGATGGCGACTGCGAAGTCGTGGAAGGCTGGATCGAACTGGCGCGCAAAACACTGGACGATCAGCCGCGCATCGCCGCCGTCACGGGCCGGCGCAAGGAGCGCCACCCCGAAGCCTCCACGTACAACCGTCTGTGCGATCTGGAATGGGACGGCCCGGCCGGTGAAGTCCGCTCCACCGGCGGCGACGTGATGATGCGCATCGAATCGCTGCGTCCGACCGGCGGATTCAACGAAGCCATGATCGCAGGCGAAGAAGGCGAATTGTGCCTTCGTCTGCGACAGGCCGGGTGGATGATCTGGCGATTGGACGCGCCGATGACGCTGCATGACGCGGCGATGACGAAGTTCAGCCAATGGTGGAAACGCGCCCGCCGCGCGGGTCACGCCTACGCGGAAAGCGCCGCGATGCACGGCCGATCATCCGAACGCTACCACGTCAAGCCCGTGGCCAGCGCATGGACATGGGGCCTGCTGCTGCCGCTGCTGACCCTGATCTGTGCCGCGGCGACGCCGGTCTGGCCCTTGCTGTCGCTGGTTCCCCTCCTGTTTCTCGTGTTGCTGATGGTTCAGGGCTGGCGGATTCGTCGTGGATTGCGCCGCCGGGGCTGGAACGCCTCCGACGCCAGCCTGTATGCATGCTTCTGCCTGCTGGCCAAAACGCCGCAGGGTCTGGGCGTCCTGGAGTATCGATTAAATCGATGGCGCGGACGGCGCACGGCATTGATCGAATACAAAGACCTTGCTGCCCCCGTGAACTGAATTTCATTTCGACATCGCGCATTTCGCGTGGTCCATATGACTCGGAGCCGGCGGGTGTTTCGCGTCGCGCGAAGCGTCGCCCGGAGAGAGAGAAAGACGCGTGCAGTTCAATTCCACGGTATTCATGGTCTTCCTGGCCTCGGTGATCGTCGCGTACTATCACCTCAAGCCCCAGCCCCGGCGGGTCATGCTGCTGCTGGCCAGCTACCTGTTCTATGCCTGGTGGAGCGTGCCGTTTTCGTTGCTGATGCTCTTCTGCACGGCGGTGAACTGGGCGGCCGGCCGGTGGATGGACCACAATCCGTCCACGTTTCAGCGACGGCTGGCCCTGTTCCTCGCGGTGGTCACCAGCCTGGGCATTCTCGGCGTCTACAAGTACGCCAACTTCATCAGCGATTCATCGCTGACGCTGCTGGGCTGGCAGCCTTGGCCCCATCTTTCGCTGATCCTGCCCCTGGGCATCAGCTTCTACACGGTCCAGTCCATGAGTTACTGCATCGACGTGTACCGGGGCCAGCTCAGCGGCCGGCGGTCGCTGTTTGATGTGGTGCTGTTCATCAGCTTTTTTCCGCAGCTTGTCGCGGGGCCGATCGTCCGGGGCAGCGATCTGCTGGACCAGTTGGACTGCGCGAACGGATTGGACTGGGACAACATCCGCACCGGCCTGGCGCAGCTCGGCTGGGGCATGGTGAAGAAAGTCTTCATCGCCGATGCGATGGCGGGTGTCGTCAGCGACGTGTACGGCAATCCGTCGAGTCAGAGCGGCCTGTCGCTGCTGCTGGCGACGTACGCGTTTGCCGTGCAGATTTACTGCGATTTCTCCGGCTACAGCGACATCGCCATCGGCGCGGCCCGGATGATGGGCATCAAACTGCCAGATAACTTCCGCTCGCCGTACCTGGCGTGCAGCCTGCGGGACTTCTGGCGAAGGTGGCACATCACGCTGTCCACATGGCTGCGGGACTACCTGTACATCCCTCTGGGCGGCAGCCGGCGAGGCGAGGTCCGCACCTACGTCAACCTGATGATCACGATGGTCCTCGGCGGCCTGTGGCACGGCGCGGGATGGCACTGGGTGGCCTGGGGCGCGCTGCAGGGCGGCGTGATGAGCCTCGAACGCCTGGCGGGACTGAGCGAGAACACGCCGAAATCACCAGCCGTCCGCGTAGTCCGCTGGGTGATCACGTTCCATCTGGTCTGCGTTTCGTGGGTGCTGTTCCGGGCCGCGAGCCTGGAGCAGGCTGGGCTGATTCTCCGGCGGATATTCACCTGGTCGCCGGGCGAGATCATGCCCGACTTCACGCCGCTGGCTTATGTGGCCGCGTTGCTGCTCGTGGAAGTGCTGGACGTCAAGAATCGCTGGATCGCTTCGTGGAAACAGCATCCCGTGGCGGTGCGGTGGGCGACGTACGCCATGTCGTTGGCACTGCTGCTGACGTTCCAGCGGGCGATCAGCGCGGAGTTCATCTACTTCCAGTTCTGATCGCCGGGATCGGTTCGCCATGACCACACAAACGAACAGCCTGAGTCCGGTACTGACGTCATCTTCGACGGCGGCGCGATCGGCGGCGAAAAGCTGGCCTCGCGTCGTCCGCGTGCTGGCGACTGACGCCATGATCGCGCTGGTGGCGGTCCTGGCGGTGGAATGCCTCCTGCAATGGCAGGCCCCGGAGTATCGCGGGCAGTACTACGACCAGACGCACACCGCATCGCATCCCATCCAGATGAACGATGAAGGTTTCCGTGGTCAGCCGGTTCCACTCGCCAAACAGCCGGGCGAAATGCGGATTCTCGCCTTGGGCGATTCCGTGACTTTCGGCACCGCGATGCCGGTGAGCGCGACATGGCCCGCACGGCTTGCCGAGGATTGGCGACAGTCTCAGGCCCAGCCGGTCAGCGTCATCAACGCCGCCATTCCAGGCAGCACGGTGCGGCAGATGACCTATGCGTACGAACGGAAATGGCGCAACTGGAAACCCGCCGCGGTGGCGATCATGGTCACCGCGAACATGGTGTCGCTGGGCTGGGTACAGCGTGACCGCGAGCCGGGCATGCCACCGCTGGCCAATGCCGCGCCGCCCGACGCGCCGGGCCGGCTGGCGAAGTGGTCCAGGCAGGTCGATCTCTGGTCGATCCGGCTTTGCCTGCCTCGATACCTGTCCGTCCAGTCGCAGCGAGGCTTGTACCTGCTCGGACTGATCCACCACGATCCCAACGTCAAGGCTCCGGTAGGCCCCATGCTGGCCTACGGCTGGCGGGGCAACACCGTCCCAGCCGGCGCAGCGGAAGAGGCATGGTCCCAACTGGAGCAGGACCTGGCGGCACTGCGCGATGCCGTGGCACGCGACGGCGGCACGCTGATCGTGGGTTTTTCACCGACCCGTTTCGCCGCGTGGGATAGCCTGCGCGACAATGAAAAGTGGGTTCCCCGGCGGAAATTGACGGTCGATGCCGCTGCGAACTGCCGTCGGATCGCCCGGCAACTCGATGTGACCTTCATCGATGGCGAAGCGGCGCTGCGCCAACGGCGACAGGCACTCGAATCCGCGTCGCATCGCAACGTGCCGCTGTTCATCTGCTTCGACTTCAACCATCTCGACACCGAAGGCCACGGCGCCCTGGCCAAGGCGGTCCTGTCCTCGTTGACTAGCGGGCAGGTCTCGCAGCACCACGCCGCGGAGGTCACTTTGCCATGATCCACTACATCACGACCAACGGCATCGGCAACGCATGGGTCGCCAATGAACTGAAATACGTTCTTGCGGCGGATATTCCCGTGCAACTGCACGCGATGCGCAGGCCGCGGGCGACGTTTCACGCTTCCGACTGGGCGGGACAGCTCGACGCGCGCACGCAGGCGATCTATCCGCTGCCGCCGGCGGGACTGCTGCTGTCCGTGCTGCTGGCCCCGCTGCTGTTCGGCCCGCGGTTCTTCGCGGCACTGGCCAACGCGATCTTCGGCCATCGGGAAAACTTCCGCGCCCGCGTGGCGGCCCTGGCGCACTTTTTCGTCGCCTGCCACTGGGCCAGACGCATCCGCAATCAGCCGATCAGCCTGATCCATTCGCAGTGGATCCACTCCGGCGGCACCATCGGCATGTACGGCGCATGGCTGCTGAACAAACCCTTCAGCTTCACCGGCCATGCCGCGGACCTCTTCCGCGACCGCGTCGCGCTGCGGGACAAAATCCGCCGGGCCGCGATGATCGTCTGCATCTCCGAATTTCACCGTCAGTTTTACCTCCAGAACGGAGCCGACCCGAACAAGCTCTTCATCGTCTACTGCGGCATCGACGTCTCGCACTTCACGCCTCCCGCCGAGGGCGTCACCCGAAGCGCCGGCGATCGGTCGCACGTCATCGCCTCCGGCCGGCTCGTGGAAAAGAAAGGCTTCGTTCACCTGATCGACGCCATGGATGTGCTCCGTCAGCGCGGCGTAAGCGTCCGTTGCACCATCGCGGGCAACGGTCCCCTTGAAGATTCCCTTCGCCGCCGCATCGCCGACAAACAGCTTGGCGACTTCGTTCGCATGACCGGCAAGGCGATCAAGCAGGAGGAAATCCCGGCTTTCATGAGGCAAGGCGACGTCTACGCCCTGCCCTGCGTGTGGGCGAGCGACAACGACGTCGATGGCCTGCCCCAGATGCTCATGGAAGCGATGGCCTGCGGTTGTCCCGTGATTTCCACGAAACTCGTCGGCATTCCCGACCTGATCCTCGATGGCCGGACCGGCCTGCTCGTTGAGCCGCACGACGTGGAACAACTGGCCGACGCGATCCAGCACATGCTTGCCGACCGCGACATGACGCGGCGCATGGCCCTGGCGGGACGGCAGCGCGTGCTGGATGCGTTCAACCTCGACACATGCCTTGAGCCGCTGATCCGGCACTATCGCTCGTACCTGTCGCCGTCAGCTTGTTCGACCGATTGCTGCGGAAAAACGCAGGTCATCCCAAAATCCACCCCCAACCTGGAGGCAGCGGTTCGGCCATGATTATTTCCCAGTCCCCCTACCGCGTGAGTTTCGCCGGCGGCGGCACCGACCTGCCCGCGTTCTATCTCCAGGAATACGGAGCCGTCCTCAGCACCGCCATCGACAAGCACATGTACGTGACGGTCAGCAACCGTTTCGACGCCTCCATCCGCGTGGCGTATTCCAAAACGGAAATCGCCGATGAGGTCCGCGATGTGCAGCACACCATCGTGCGCGAAGCGCTGAAGCTGACGCGGCTGAACCGGCATCTGGAAATCACCACCATCGGCGATGTCCCGGCCGGCACCGGCATGGGATCCAGCAGCACGCTGACCGTCGGCCTGCTTCACGCCCTGTACGGCTACCGGGGTCAGATCGTCAGCCGCGAAAAACTCGCGAACGAAGCCTGCGACATCGAAATCAATCGCCTGGGCAAACCCATCGGCAAACAGGACCAGTACGCCGCGGCCTTCGGCGGCATCAACTACATCCGCTTCAATCCCGACCAGTCCGTGCAGGTCGAGCCCGTGCCCTGCACCGCGGAAACGCTGGCGGAACTCAACAGCCGGTTCCTGCTGCTCTACACCAACCAGCGGCGCGACGCGGACACCATCCTGCAGAAGCAGAGCGACGGCACGAAGGATCGCATGAACGTGCTGCGAGAGATGCGCGATCTGGCGGATGCCATGCGTCAGACCCTGGCGGGCGACGGCGACATCGACGAATTCGCTTCGCTGCTGCACGAAGGCTGGCTGCTCAAGCGATCGCTGGGTTTCGGTATCAGCAACGACATGGTGGACCAGTGGTACGACGCGGCACGTCGGGCCGGGGCGCAGGGCGGCAAGCTGCTGGGCGCGGGCGGCGGCGGATTCGTGCTGCTGCTGGCGCCGCCGGAGCGGCACGAGGCGATCCGCGAAGCGATGGGATGCCCAAGACAACTGCCGATCGCCGTCGATCAACTGGGAAGCCGCATCATTTTCATCAGCCAGCGCCACGCGGCCGTGACGCCGGCGCCCGTGGCGGAAGCGGCGATGGTCTAAGACGCAACGGGAAAGACGCGCCGGCTGTCAGCCGGCGGCTGGGAAAGTCAACGTTTTCGACTGCATCTGGGAAAAGAGTTTCAGGGGAAAACAAAGGAGAGACGCACATGCCTGGAGGAAGCACCTGCCCCACCGCGAGGCAGTACATGGACGAAATGCGCCGCCTGCTGGCGCAAGTCAACGATATCCACGCGGACAAAGCAACTGAAATTCTGCACACCGCGTGGCGCGGCGACCGACGGGTCTTTATTTTCGGCAACGGCGGCAGCGCCCACACCGCCAGCCACTGGGCCTTGGACCTCATGAAGACCGCTGAAGTCCCCGGCCAGCCCCGCCTGCGCGCCATGAGCCTGACCGATCACATGGGCGTCATGACCGCCGTGGGCAATGACCTGTCCTACGACGACGTCTTCCGCTATCCGCTGAGCGTGTTCAGCGAGCCGGGCGACGTCGCGGTGGCCATCAGTTGTTCGGGCAACAGCCCCAACGCCGTCAAGGCTTGCGAGTGGGCCGGTCAGCAAGGCATGACCGTCATCACGCTCACCGGCTTCACCGGCGGAGCGCTCAAGAAGCTCGGCGATGTGAATTTCCACGTTCCCAACGACAACTACGGCCTGATCGAGGACATCCACATGTCCGTGGGCCACATCGTCGCCCAGGGCCTGCGCCATCGCATCCTGGCTGAGATTCCCGCGGAGGAGAAAGCGGCATGGTAGTGCTCATCACCGGCGGAGCGGGATTCATCGGTTCGCACACAGCCGACGCGCTGCTCAAGCGAGGCCACACCGTGCGCGTCCTTGACAGCCTCGAAGCTCCCGTCCATCCCAGGCCCGTCAAACCGGGTTATCTCGATCCCCGCATCGAGTTCATGCCCGGCGACGTGCGCTGCGAAAAGACGCTGCTGACCGCGATGCAGGACGTGGACGTGGTGTATCACCTCGCGGCGTTTCAGGATTATCTCCCGGTTTTCAGCCGGTTTTTCGACGTCAATGTCACCTCCACCGCGCTGATCTATGAACTGATCGTGCGGGAGAAGCTGCCGGTGAAGAAGGTGATCGTGGCCAGCAGCCAGGCGACGCTCGGCGAAGGGCTGTACCACGACGCCGACGGCAAAGCCTGCCTGCCCGACATCCGCCCTGAATCGCAACTTCGCCAAGGCGTCTGGGACGTCCAGGCCCCTCGCGGTTGTCGTGGCCCGCTGTCGTGGCAGCCCACCGCGGAAACCGTTGCCAATCCACAGAACCAGTACGGCATCAGCAAAATCGCCGAGGAAAAGGTCGCCCTGCACCTGGGCAAACGCTACGGCATTCCCTCGGTGGCCATGCGGTACTCCATCGTGCAGGGGCCTCGCCAGAGCTTCTACAACGCCTACAGCGGCGCCTGCCGCGTGTTCTGTCTGAGCTTCCATCAGAAGCTGCATCCGCCGATCTACGAAGACGGCCAGCAGATCCGCGATTTCGTGAACATTCACGATGTCGTGGATGCCAACGTGCTCGTGCTGGAGGACAGCCGGGCGGACTACGAAATGTTCCACGTCGGCGGCGACAAGGCGATGACCGTGGCCCAGTTCGCTTCCGTTGTCGCCGAGGTTTTCGGCGACAAGCAGTACACGCCGCAGCCGTGCGGGAAATACCGCTTCGGCGACACCCGGCACATCTGTTCCGACGTGAGCAAACTCAAGGCCCTGGGCTGGAAGCCGACACGCACGGTGTACGACAGCGTGGAGGCGTACCGCAACTGGCTGCGCGAAGCGGGCAATGTGGACGACATCGTGACCTACTGCAACCGTCAGATGGAAAAGATGAACGTCGTGCGGGACGTGGCGGGCAAAGCGTGAAGCATGGTTCTCGACTGGTTGTGTTGCCGACGATGGAAGCGTTCGTGGACGCACGGGGCGGCATTGTCCTGACGGGCAAGTTCGACAGCGGCATGAGGCAGTACGCCGGCCTGTGGCAAGGTCCGGTCACGGCGGTGATGCAGCCGACGAACAAAGCGTCGTCGAATCTCGATCCCATCGAAGTCGATCCGGCGAAGCTGCCGTACAAGCTGGTGCTGGCGAACTACCCGAGCGGTGAATTGGAATCGCACCTGCGCGAGGGCGACGTCGTGATGGCGGGGCTGTGCTGGCAGCAGAATCACATCAGCGCGCTCTGCCGGAAGATCGGCGTACCCTGCGTGTATGTCACGGAATATGCGCTGAAAACGCGGCTTCAGCAGGTGGCGGCGTCGGTGCGCAATCCGCTCAAACGCCTGCGCAAGGCGATGTGGCATCGCAGCCAGGAGCGACGTCACATCGCGGCGATGCGACTGGCGGACGGCCTGCAGGCCAACGGCATGCCGACCTATGAGGACTACCGCCGGCTCGTGCCGCACCCGATGGTCTACTTCGACAACCGGGTGGATAGCGCGACCATGGCGGATGCACAGGCTGTTCAACAGCGTACGCAATCGCTGCACACGGGCCGGCCGCTGCGGCTGTTCTTCACCGGACGGTTCATCGCCATCAAGGGCGCGGATCATCTGCCGCTGGTGGCGGACCATCTCCGTCGTCTGAATGTGCCGTTCGAGCTGACGCTCTGCGGCGGCGGCGATCTGGAGCCGGCGATGCGCGAGCAGGTTCGCCGGCTGAATCTCGAAAAGCAAGTGATTTTCGCGGGCAATCTGGATTTCCACACCGAGCTTCTACCCCGTGTGAAATCGGAGGCGGACCTGTTCGTCTGCTGCCACCGCCAAGGCGATCCCTCATGCACGTATGTGGAAACGCTCGCGTGCGGCGTGCCGATCGCGGGCTACGACAACCAGGCGTGGAGCGGCATGGTCAAGCACAGCCGATGCGGATGGATGACGCCGATGGACAAGCCCCGCAAGCTGGCGGAGCTGATCGCCGGGCTGTCCCAGAATCGCGCAGCCATTGTCGAGATGTCGCAGGCGGCGCTGCGGTTCGCACGGCAGCACAGCTTTGAATCCACCATGAAGAATCGCATGGATCATCTGCGACTGGTGATGGAGAGCAAGGCCGGGGCGCCTTCGGCGCTCCCGCTAACCGAGGTGATGGCGTGACCATGAAAAGGACCAAAGTGCTGCTGCTGGCGGGTGGATTGGGCACGCGCCTTAAACCGTTGACGGATCGCGTGCCCAAGTGCCTCGTGCCGGTGGGCGGGCGGCCGATGCTGGATTACTGGTTTGACCGTTTTGCGGTCGCGGGCTTGCGCGATGTGCTGATCAACACGCACCACTTGCCGGACCAGGTGCGGACGTATATCCGGAATGTCAATCAAACAGGCCGGTTTCACATGCGGGAAGCGTGGGAGCCGCGGCTTCTGGGTTCGGCTGGCACGGTAGCGGCCAACCGTGACTGGGTCGCGGACGATGAGCTTTGCCTGATCGTCTACGCCGACAACCTCAGCGACATCGACCTGTCCGCCCTGCTGACGTTTCATCAGCGCCACGACGAGCCGTTCACGATGGTGCTGTTCCACACGGCGTATCCGAGCAAGTGCGGCATCGCCACGCTGGACGACGAAGACCGCATCATCGCGTTTGAGGAAAAGCCGGAGCATCCGAAGAGCAATCTTGCCAACGCCGGCGTGTATGTCGTGGACGGCTCGCTGTACCGACAGATCGCCGAGATGAAAGCGTTCGACCTCGGTTTTGATGTTCTGCCCACGCTGGTCGGCAATATGGCGGGTTGGACGTGGCACGGCTATCACCGCGACATCGGCACGCCGGAGTCGCTGGCTCAGGCTGAACGGGATATCGCGGAGGTGTTTTCCGCATGAAACCGGCCGTATTCCTCGATCGTGACGGCACAATCATCGAACAGGTGCATCACCTGATCGACCCGGACAAAGTGCGTCTGCTCCCCGGCGCTGCGGAAGGCATCGCGCGGCTGCGCGAAATGGGCTGCGCCTGCGTGGTGGTGACGAATCAGTCCGTGATCGGCCGGGGGCTGCTGACCGTGGAAGGACTGGCCCGCATCCACGACCGCATGCACGCGCTGCTGGCCGCGCACGGCACGCAGGTGGACGGCATCTACTTCTGTCCTGAAGCCCCGCGCGGCGACGACCGACAGACGATAGAACACCCCGACCGCAAGCCCGGTCCCGGCATGTTGCTGCGGGCGGCGAAGGAGATGCAACTGGACCTGTCCCGCTCGTGGATGATCGGCGACATGGAAAGCGACCTGCTGGCCGGCCGCAATGCCGGTTGCCGCGGGAGCATCCTGGTGCTTACGGGATATGGGCCGAAAGCTCCGCGTGCTGCGGCGGACCATGTGTGCGACAACCTGCAAAGCGCCGCCGAACTGGTTGACCAGCTCAGCGCGACGCCAGTCCTACGACCGTCATAAACCGCAACGACACCCCTGTTTTCCCGAGTGATTTTCAGGCCCGCGAGGCAAATCGGGGTCATAGTCAGACCGGAAGGAAGCATTGCCATGAGAATTCTTGTTACTGGAGGCGCGGGCTATGTGGGCAGCGCCTGCCTGCGTCACCTGCTGGCTGGCGGCGTCGATGCCGTCGCGTACGACAATCTGTGTCAGGGTCATCGCGAGGCGGTTCCGCAGGGCCGGCTGATCGAAGGCGATCTGGCGGACACAGAATCACTCGCCGCCGCGCTGCGGAATCATCGCAGCGACGCGGTGATGCACTTCGCCGCGGCGACGTGCGTGGGCGAGTCGGTGGAAAATCCGGAATACCACTACCGCAACAACATCGCCGGCACGCTGAGTCTGCTCAATGCGATGCGCAAGGCCGGCGTGCAGCGGATGCTGTTCAGCAGCACGTGCGCGACCTACGGCATGACGCCGAAGGTGCCGATGAGCGAGGACACGCCGCAGGAGCCGTTCAGCCCGTACGCCCGCACGAAGCTGACGGTGGAGTGGATGATCCGCGACTTCGCCGACGCTTATGGTCTGGGCTTCACCCTCCTGCGCTATTTCAACGCTTCCGGAGCGAGCGAGGACGGCAAGTTCGGCGAAGATCACAGCCCGGAAAATCACCTGAGTCCGCTGGTATTGCAGGTTCCGCTGGGCCAGCGGGCGTGCATCCGCGTGTTCGGCACGGACTATCCCACGGCCGACGGCACGTGCATCCGCGACTACATCCACACCGACGACCTCGCCTCGGCGCACCTGCTGGCGATCCGCGCCACCACGCCGACCACGCGGCAGGTCTTCAATGTCGGCACCGGTGAAGGCCAGTCCGTGCTGGCGGTGATTCAGGCGTGCGAACAGGTCGCGGGCAAAAAGATTGCGAAGCAGTACGACCCGCGTCGTCCCGGCGACCCGCCGGCCCTTGTGGCGGACCCCCGGAAGCTGAAAGAACAGCTTGGGTGGAAGCCGAAGTACACGAACATCCGCGACGTCGTGGCCACCGCGTGGAAGTGGCACCAGAACCATCCCCAGGGCTATCGCACGGAGACCTGTGCATGCGCCGGTACCTGCTGATCACGCCATGCCGCGATGAGGGCAAGTTCGCGCGCAAAACACTCGACAGCGTCGTGGCGCAGACCGTGCGTCCCGCGCGGTGGGTCATCGTCGACGACGGCTCCAGCGACGATACCCCGGCGATTCTCGCGGAATATGCGGCGAAATACGACTGGATCACCGTCGTCCGCCGGGAAGACCGCGGCAAGCGCAGCGTCGGCCCCGGCGTCATCGACGCCTTCTACGCCGGGTTGGAGAAGGTCAAGCTCGATGAGTACGACTATCTGTGCAAGCTGGACCTGGACCTGATTCTGCCGCCGGGCTACTTCGAGGGTCTGATGCGGAAGATGGAGGACAACCCGCGTCTGGGCACGTGCAGCGGCAAGACGTACTACATCGACGAACAAGGCCGGGAGATCAGCGAAGGCATTAGCGACGAGATGTCGATCGGCGCGTCGAAGTTCTATCGCCGGACTTGTTTCAAGCAGATCGGCGGGTTCGTGCGTCAGGTGATGTGGGACGGCATCGACTGTCACCGTTGCCGGCTGCTCGGCTGGCAGGCGTGCAGCTTCGGTGATCGTGATCTGATGTTCGTGCATCTGCGTCCGATGGGATCGAGCCAGCAGAGCATGTGGGTGGGCCGAAAGCGCTGGGGATACGGCCAGTATTTCATGGGCACATCGCTGACGTACATCACGGTGAGCGCGGCGTATCGCATGATGCAGCCGCCGCTGATCGTCGGCGGCATCGGCATCTGGTGGGGCTTTGTCCAGAGCGCGATGCAGGGCAAGCCTCGTTACGGCGACGCCGAATTCCGCCGGTTCGTGCGCAAGTGCCAGTGGGCGTTTCTGCTCAAGGGCAAGGCGAAGGCGGTGAAGGATCTCGAGCAGCGCCAAGCGTCGCGGTGGAATCCGGATGCGGCGGGGTTGAGCGGGCAGCTTGGGACGGTGATTGCGGGGTGAGACGTATCGGGATTGCGAAGGGCAAGCCTTGTCGCGGGCGACATCGCGCATGAGGGATGCACGAGGGATGAATCAGGCGCCAATTGTGAAATTGATGGGGGTTTCGTTGCATGCGGTGACGCAGATGCAGTGCGTGGCGCATGTGATGGATGAACTGGACGCCGGGCGCGGGGGCTGGGTGATTACGCCGAACCTGGACCATCTGCGAAGGCTGGTGAAGGACGAAGCGACGCGGAAGCTTTATCGCGGCGCGTCGCTGATGGTGGCGGACGGGATGCCGCTGGTGTGGGCGAGCCGGCTGCAGGGCACGCCGCTGCCGGAGCGGGTGGCGGGATCGGACCTGATCTGGAGCCTGCCCGAAGAAGCTGCGAAACGGGGCCGAACGCTTTTTCTGCTGGGCGGCGCGGAGGATTCGGCGTCGCAGGCGGCGCAGGTGCTGACACAGCGTTGGCCGGCGCTGCGGATCGCGGGGATGCATGTGCCGCCGCTGGGGTTTGAGAACAGCCCGGAGGAAATGGAGCGGATGCGTCAGGCACTTCGTGAGGCGAAGCCGGACATCGTGCTGGTGGCGCTGGGTTCGCCGAAGCAGGAGCGATTGATCGCGGAACTCATGCCCATGCTGCCGGGAACGTGGTGGCTGGGGATCGGGATCAGTTTCAGCTTCGTATGCGGTCAGGTGAAGCGCGCTCCGAAGTGGGTTCAGAAGCTTGGGCTGGAATGGGTTCACCGGCTGGCGCAGGAGCCTCGGCGGCTGGCGCGCCGGTATCTGCTGGAAGGGCTTCCTTTCGCCGCGGCGCTGATGAGTCACGCGGCGGCAATACGGCTGGGACTGGCGCGGGAACGCCGGATCACAGCCTGAGACGCAAGAGACGCGGTTTCAGGGATGGAAGGGGAAAGAGATGGCAACGCAGGCAATGGGGCGCGGCACGTT
>JADLAP010000299.1 GCA_020848195.1 Phycisphaeraceae bacterium | reverse complement strand
TTTATCAACTGGAGCAATAACGGAAACAGCACTCTGATCGATAATGTCAATATTACTACGACTGTGACAGGAGTGCCGGAGGAGAATTCAATGCTTTCTCTCAATGTATTTCCGAACCCATCCTCTGATCAGATCCAGATCGGCTGTCAGTTGGAGAAACAGGGCGAGCTAAAAATGAAGTTGGTGAATTCCATGGGACAGGTTGTGGAAGAAGTTGATCACGGGATCCAGCAGGGTTATCATGTTTCCAGAATGGATGTGAAAAAATATCCGGCCGGAATTTACAATCTTCTGGTTTCAACCGGTGATGACAGAATGATGGTGAAGAAGATAGTAGTGTTGAAATAAGGGCAGGAATAAAAATGAGATCTTTCACCCGGTCCGGCATGATACGAATGAGCAAACAGTTGATCCTGTCCGTTGTGTTTGCAGTGTCGGGGTTTTATTCGTTTGGACAAACATGCACTCCGTTCGTTTTTACAGCCAACGGCTTGATCCATAAACCTACGCCCCAAAATCCCTTAAAGCTCTATCAATTCGGCAACCTCTTTCCCGCGGTATTTAATAACACTTCTTTTCTTACCAAGATCACCCTGGAGATAGATGTGAAACACGGTGGCTGGCAGCCGGATACGATGAATAATAATGTAAATGGCGGCACATTGGGAAGCAGGCACTGTATCTTTCTCATGACCCGAAACCGCTATATCAGCAATACATTCGGTCAGTTGATGTTCAGGGGCCCAGGGAAGAATAATTTTCACATGGAGCATAACATCGATAATGATCCTACAGAGTATAGCGGCCCTGTTAACAGTTGGAATGCGTACCAGGCAGGAGATACCTATCGTTTCCATTATGTGTATGATGCGCGCAATGACCAGGTACAATTAAAGATCTATGATATTACAGGCCCTCTACTGGCCAACCCGCAATTGGTAAGAACGGTTACAGATACCACCACCTTGAATAAAGTGCCTCCATGCAATCGTCAGAACACTGTTAACAATAAAGACAATGACCCGGATGGCTTTGATGTGCAGTTTGGATTTCCCAATGTGAGGGTTTACGGGTATGAGCAATGGGTGCCCACCTATGATTGGGAGTATTCGAATTTTAAGCTGACGGTTGAAAATGAATGTACCACGATGAATGCGAATGCCGGCCCGAACAAACAAATTTGCCTGGGAACACCTGTAACACTCAACGGTTCAGGCGGTACGCAGTACTCCTGGAGCCCTGCACTGGGACTCAGTAATCCCAACATTGCCAACCCGCTTGCCAACCCGGCTGCTGCTACCACCTACACGCTTACTGTTACAGATTCTTTGGACGTGATGGTTTGCACCGATATAGACAGTGTTAAAGTATCTGTAAACACATCACCGGTAGTGAATGCCGGAAATGATGTCAGCGTATGTCCGGGGACAGCTGTTTCGCTCTCCGGTTCCGGAGCAGCAACCTATACCTGGACGGCAGATCCTACTCTCAGTAATACGGCCATAGCAGATCCGGTGGCCACTCCGATCAACACAACGTCTTATGTACTTACAGGGTCTAACGGTACTTGTCAGGACAAGGATACCGTTGTTGTGACCTTGCACGCTGTTCCGACAGCGAATGCAGGTGCCGACATTTCTATTTGTGCAGGCGATTCTGCTGCGTTGCAGGCAAGCGGAGGCACTACTTTCACGTGGTCCCCGCCCTTGGGTTTGTCTGCCGTCAATGTATTTGACCCCACTGCCTTTCCGCAGAATCCAACAACGTATACGGTAACGGTAAGCAATGCGTACGGATGTACCGATATGGATGAGATTCTTGTTGATGTATCGTCTCCTCTGATCGCCAGTGCAGGTGCAGACGTTTCTATATGCGTAGGTGATTCCGTGGTGCTTCAGGCAAATGGGGGCACTTCTTTTTCATGGGCACCTCCTCTTGGTTTAAGTTCAACGAATATATCCAACCCCACCGCATTTCCGCAGAGCACAACTCCATACAGTGTTGTGGTGAGCAATTCGTTCGGATGTACGGATGCGGATACTGTTACCGTGTTTTTGTTCACCTTGCCGAATGTCAATGCCGGCAATGATGTGAGTGTATGTCCCGGAATGTCTGCATCCCTTGCAGGTTCCGGAGCAACCGGTTATGCATGGAATGCAGATCCTACCCTGAGTGATACTTCTGTTGCAAACCCGCTTGCAAGCCCTACCGCCACCACATTCTATGTGCTGACAGGTTCCAGCGGAAGCTGTGCAAACAGCGATACGGTGGTTGTCAGTTTGTATAACCTTCCTGTTGCCAATGCAGGGACCGATGCTTCGGTTTGTTCCGGTGATTCCATCCAGCTTCAGGCAAGCGGAGGGAATTCTTTTGTCTGGGCTCCGCCCGTCAGCTTATCTGTCCCGAATGCAGCAGATCCTTTCGCTTCGCCTTTGAATGCAACTGCGTATACGGTTACGGTGACCGATGCCAACGGATGTACAGCAAAGGATGAGGTCATGATCGGCCTGTTTCCACTTCCTGCAGTTTCGTTGGGGGCGGAT
>JADLAP010000006.1 GCA_020848195.1 Phycisphaeraceae bacterium | reverse complement strand
CCGCCCCCCCGGCGAGCTGACCTGAGTGCACGTTTCCGCAGGTGCCCGCGCCTCCGCGTTTCAGGTGCCGGGTTGCCGATCCTCCCGCCGTGCGCGCTTGAGTGCCTTGTAGTCAACCGGGCGGATCTGTTTGATCCAGCAGACCTGGTGTTCGAAGTACACCTTGTCGAATCGCGCATCGACAGTGTTGTTGCTGGAGCTGATGCCGATCTGCTGCTGGAACTCGAGTCCGGAACACGGTCCCTTCAAGTTCAGCAGGTACACCCGGTTGACGCCGAGGAAGATCGCCAGTTGGTCGGGCGCCAGCGCATTCCAGCCGTCCAGCCTGGTGTACAGGCTGATCCGGTCCACCGGCGGGCCTGCGTGTGCTTCGAACTCGGCCAGGCGCGCGTCCTGGCGCTCCCGATAGTCGCCCGCGCCCGCGCAACCGGTCAGGGCAGCGAGGGCGACGATCAGCAATGTGGCTCTGGACATGGAAAACTGCCTCCTCGATGCGCCTGCGATGATCATCGCGCAGACGCATGGCCAGCAGGCATCGCCGGCGTGAACCATCGTTCATCCCAAGGCTAGGCAAGCACATTCCAATCCTGAAGTGAGCCTGGACGGATGAAGAATCTGGTTCAGGCGGCTTTTTTCTTGTGGATCATGGAAAACAGCTTTTGACGCTCCGAGTTGAGTTGCCTGGCGGCTTGGTTGTCGGTCATGGCGAGGGCGATCTGGTCGAGTTGGTCGAACGACGCGTCGGGTCTGAGGAAGGTGTCAGCGTTGGGCAGTGACTTGAGCTTCTGGTACGGGGTTTCCATCGACGCGTAGCGGTATCTGCGCCGTTGCCGGCCTTTGTCCTCGACCGTGATTTCGGGGAAGAAGCAGGGTCGATGGAAGTTGAGGTACGGGCTGAGGATGTCGCGTGTGAAGGCGCTGACGGCGTTGGCGTAGCGGCTGGGGATGTGGCTGTAGCCCAGGTGCTTGCGCACGACTGAAGCGTTCTTGCTTTCGACCAGCGCGTTGTCGTTGCTGCGACGTGGGCGGCACTTGGTGAATTCGATGTGGAGCTTCTTCAGGAGGTCGGCGACTCGGTAGTTGATGTACTCGGAGCCGTTGTCGGTGTGGAAGCCGCGGATGAGGAATGGGAACGCCGAGATGGCGTGTTCCAGTACCGGGACCAGGAAGGTCTCGCTGATGCGCTCGACGGCGTAGACCGCTTCGAACTGCGTGACGGCATCGACCAAGTTGATGATGTAGATGCCTTTTATGCCGTCGAAGTCGCCTTGATGGACGGAGTCGACGCGCAGGTAACCCGGCTCGCCGTCAGGCTGCGGCCGGCGTCGTTCGCCGATCAGGATGGACGTGGACCTGGTGGGTTCGAAGCGACCGCGCTGACGGCGATAGCCGGCGCTGGCGCGCAAGTTGTACAGATGCGCCACCGAGATGCCGGCGAGGTTTTCGAACGCTGCATCACCGAATACTCGAAAGGCACGCTCGGCAATCTTCCTGGTGGCGGGTCCTGAGAGCTGTCCGTGCAGCTGGTCGATTTCGACGAGGCGCGCTACATCGGCATCGGTGTAGCGCCGTCGAAATGGCTGCAGCGGCGGCCCACGACGGTCGTCCAGCCGACGCGTGGCAAGCCACTGCGTCACCAGCCGCGTCAGCTGCGCTCGCGAAAAGCCGGTCACCTTGCGCACGAGCGCGAGCACGGCGCCCTTGTCCCGACGGCCCAAGGCGAAGTAGTGGAACTGAGCGAGCGTGCCAGCGACCCACTGGCGGCGTTCGTCGCCAGCAGGCGCCACGAACCCAACCGGGACAGTGCCGTCGAGAAACGCCCGGATGTCATCCAGGGTGCGCAGAGAGCGGGTGTTCAGAGTCACGATCATCCTCCAAGGATGACCGCCCAGGCTCAGTTGTCATTGGAATCACCGGGCCACTTCCAGGCTCAGGTGTCATTGGAAGAGGCTAGGCATTGACGATCCTGACCAAAGCGGGCCTAATAGCGGGCTCTCGCCGGGCATGCTCTTGTTGTGGCGATGATCTCTGGCCGGGTAGCTCAGTTGGTAGAGCAGGGGATTGAAAATCCCCGTGTCGGCGGTTCGATTCCGTCCCCGGCCACCACTTTTCCCTTACGAATCAAGCGCTTGGCGGACTGCCTCCTTAGTCCCCGTCGGTGCCCGTTGCGCTGGTGCCCGTTTGGTGCCCGTTTCTCTCTGCAGGCGGCGACGGTGCCCGTTCGGCCTTTCGTCGCGCTCGCTGTCACAGATTCGGCAGGGCTCCCCGCGCTCAACCGCCTGCGCGATCTCCGCGGGGGCTTCGTCGCGCACCTTGGCGGCATGCTGCACCCCAAAGTTCGACACTTGGCGCCGTAACCAATTGATTTGCCTGCATGAGGTAGGCGATTTTTGACACAACAAGGGCTCAGCCCGGTGGGTGGACGGCCAGGTGGTCCAGCAGGTTGCGCTGGGCGGGGAACTGGCGGCTGAGGCCGCAATAGGTCTGGCCGCCGATCTTCACCTGGTG
>JADLAP010000005.1 GCA_020848195.1 Phycisphaeraceae bacterium | reverse complement strand
CTGCACGGTGTACAGCGATTTCACCTGGCAGCAGATCGTCGACCACATCTCCGCCATGGACCGGCTGCTGATCGTGAAGAAGCCGTTCGACGCGATGGAAGTACGACAACTGGCGCTGTGCCTGAGCCGCAAATGGGAACTGACCCGCCAGTCGGAGCTGCAGCTTCAGGCCGCCCACGACGCCAACCAGGCCAAAGGATTGTTCCTGGCCAACGTGTCGCACGAGCTTCGCACGCCGCTGAACGCGATCATCGGTTTCGGCGAACTGCTCTGCCGTCCCGCGGCCGTGGAAGACGCCGAAGAACGCCGGCAGTGGGCGCGGATCATCCGCGACAACGGCAGCCATCTGCTGCACATCGTCAACGACCTGCTGGACATGTCGAAGATCGAAGCCGGCCACCTGCTGGTCGAACTCGGCCCGGCCCAGCCCCGGGCCATCGTCGAAGACGTGGTGGAATCGCTCAAGCCCCGCGCGATCGAACATGGCCTGAACCTCGTGCTGACCATGGAGGCGGACACGCCCGAACGCATCCGCACGGATGCCAACCGCTTCCGTCAGATCGTGACGAACCTGATCGCCAACGCCCTGAAATTCACGCGAAAAGGCGAAATCCGTGTTCACCTTCGTCGCGTCCCCGGCGACAAGCCCCTGCTGGCGGTGGACGTCCACGACACGGGCATCGGCCTGGAGCCGGGCCAGATCGAGCGGCTCTTCAAGCCGTTCAGCCAGGCGGACCCGTCCATCACGCGGGTCTACGGCGGCACCGGGCTGGGCCTGGTCATCAGCCGCAAACTCGCGGGCCTGCTCGGCGGCGACATGACCGTGCGAAGCATCCCGGACCAGGGCAGCACGTTCACGCTCACCGTGGACATCGGATCCGAGTCGGGCAGCCCGCCGGCCCGGATCGCGCCGACGTCGTGCGCGGGCGGCGTCGCCGAGGAATCGTTGTCCATGGACAAGCCCTGCGCCGCGGCCGCCCTCGCGCCGGGCGCGGATGTCCTGACCCTCAAACTCCAGGGCCGCGTCCTCGTCGTCGATGACAACGCGGTCAACCGCGAACTGGTCAGCCTCATCCTCCGCCGTACCGGCATCACGATCGTGGAAGCGGAAAACGGCCGCATCGCCGTCGATCAGGCGATGGCTCAGAAGTTCGACCTGATCCTGCTGGACATGCAGATGCCGGTCCTCGACGGCTACCGTGCGGCGCGAATGCTGCGGGATTGCGGGCTGACCTGCCCGATCATCGCCCTGACCGCCAGTGCCATGAAAGGCGACCGCGATCGGTGCCTCGCCGCCGGCTGCTCCGAGTACATTTCCAAACCCATCCATCTCGACTGCCTCGTCCGCACCGTGGCCGGCCTGCTGGCGCAGGAACACGCGGATGCGAACGCCGGCTGATCGGCGCGCGGACCTGCGTCGCCGTGCCGCGTCGACGTGCTGTTTCGGCGTAGCGCGCAGCGATGAGCCGTCCGACGATCTCCGCGACGATCACCCAGGCAATCCCGGCTGATTTCGCTATTGACAGCGCCCGCGGCCTTGATAGAATCATTGCTGTAACAGTTACAGGTTTGTGACATCCGCAGGAGACGCCCATGCCCTCCGTAAGGCAGATCGCCAAGAACGCAGGCGTCTCCACCGCCACGGTTTCCCGCACGCTCAACAGCGACGCCGCCGTCAGTCCCCGCACCCGTCAGCGCGTGCTGGCTGCGATGCGTCGCGCCGGCTACCAGCCCACCGTCGGCCGCAAGAACACGCAGGTCATCGGTCTGGCCTACCCCGAAGACCCCGTCAACGCCGAGTTCGGCGGGTTCGACGCCGCGGTCCTCACCGGCGTCGTCCGCGGCGTGGCCGACCAGAAATTCGACGTCGCCATCCTCAGCATCCGACGCGACAAAAGCCCCCGCGAAAGCTACAGCCAGTTCTTCCTCCGCAAGGGCGTGCGCGGCGTCATCCTCCGCTCGTTCGCCACCACGCGCCACATCGCGCAGGCGATTGCCGACGACGGTTTCCCCTGCGTCGTGCTGGCGGATCGCTTTGAAGGCACGAACATCAACTATGTCTACAGCGATTCCTACGCCGACAGTCGCGCGGCCGTGGAGCACCTGATCCACCTCGGCCATCAACGCATCGCGCTCTGCGTGCACATGGTCGCCGATTCGGATCACGCCGACCGTCGCCGGGCATACGAGGACGCCCTGTCCGGCGCGGGACTGACGCCTGATCCCGCGCTGACCACGGAGATCATCGCCGACATCAGCGGCGGCGCATCGGCTCTCGTGCGATTCATGAGCCTGCCGCAGCCGCCGACGGCCATCTTTTTCACCGATCCGCTGGCCACGCTCGGCGCCCTGTGCCGGGCGGTGGAACTGGGCCTGCGCGTGCCGACGGATTTGTCCATCGTCGGTTTCGACGACACGCAGGTCCGCAGGATGACCGTGCCGAACTTCACCGCCGTCTGCCAGGACGCCCAGGGCCTCGGTCGCGTCGCCGCCGACTGGCTTACCCGCCGGCTTCAGGGCGAAGGCGATGCGACTTTCCAGCACAAGCTGGCCACCTATGTCGAGTTCAACCAGACCACGGGATCGCCTCCGCCCCGCCCGGTCCGCATTCTTCCCGATGGACAACGCATGACGTCGGCCTGATCTTCCCAGCGAGGAGCTTCCCATGTCACAACGAAACACCCTTCGCACGGCTGGACTTCCGGGATTCACCCTCATCGAGCTGTTGGTGGTCATCTCCATCATCGGTGTACTGGTAGCCATCCTGCTGCCCGCCCTGGCCAAGGCCAAAGCGGCCACGCATCTGATGCAGTGCGGCTCCAACTGCCGGCAGATTCTCGTCGGCACCACCGCCTACGCCCAGGACTATCGCCAGGCCCTGCCGGTGGCGAAGAACTTCAGTTGGGAAGGCTGGGGACCGCTCGGTTCGGCCCTGTTCATCCAGGATGCTCTGGTTCCCTACCTTTCCGGACAGGTCGGCAGCGGCCAGTTTTCCCCCGTTTTCCACTGCCCGGCCGTGCAGAACGGCGCTTCGCAGGCCTGGATTCAGGACGTCAATTCCAACTGCTACCGCTACAGCGTCCAGAAGACCATCGTGGACAACCGAAGCCGCAAACTCGATGAAGTGCTCATCCCCTCGCAAGCGGTGTTGTATTACGATGTCGTCTTCCCGGACTGGCCGGCGTCCGACTTCGCTCACGACAAGGCGGGAACCGGCGTCAACGTGGGCTATGTCGACGGCCATGCCGACGATGTCCGCGTCCAGACGTACCTGGACGAAAGCCCCAACTCGGGCGCGGAACATCTCAACGTCTTTGTGTACCGAGGCTGGCCATGATTCGCCAAGGCCCGGCAACCTTCACCGCCATCCTGCTGCTCTCCATGCTTGTCGCACCCTGCGCCCGAGGCCAGTCGCTTCCCTTGCTGCACGTGCAGGGGCATCGGCTGGTGAACGAATCCGGTCAGCCGGTCGATCTGCCCGGATGCAATCTGGGCAACTGGCTGGCGATGGAAACGTGGATGTTCGGCTATGGCGATGAGGCCGGCGTGCCGGATGAGTTCACCGTCCGCACGCTGCTGGCCCGCCGGTTCGGCGACGATGCCGCGAGGCAGGTCATCGACATTCACCGGGAAAACTGGATCAAACCCCGGGACATGGCCGCCATCCGTTCCTTCGGCTTCAACGTCGTGCGCCTGCCCTTTCATCATGCGCTGATGGAGGACGACGACCATCCCATGACGCTTCGCCCGGACGCCTGGCGATGGCTGGACCGGGCGGTGGACATGGCGGAGGCGGCGGGGCTGTATGTGATCCTGGACCTGCACGGCGCGCCAGGTGGCCAGAGCACGGAGCATCACACGGGGCGGAGGGGAGAAAACCGCCTGTGGACCGATCCTCATGCTCAGGCTCGCACGATCTGGCTCTGGCGACAGATCGCCGAACACTACCGCGGACGGGCCGCGGTGGTCGCGTATGACCTGCTCAACGAACCTTACGGCGATTCGAGGCAGGATCTGCGCCAAGCCCTGACATCGCTGATGGACAAGCTTGTCGCCGCGATACGGCAGGTCGATCCCGACAAGCTGCTGCTGGTTCCCGGCTCGCTGCAGGGCATTGCATGTTACGGCCAGCCGTCTCAGCGAGGCTGGTCCAACGTGGGTTTTACCGAGCATTTCTACCCCGGCCTCTTCGGATCGCCATCCACCCTGGAATCCCACGCCCGGTTCATCGCCTGCGATATCGCCCGGCGCGACGCTCTGCTTGCCCCATCGCAGGTTCCGTTTCTCGTCGGGGAATACAACGTCGTGCTCGATCGTCTCGGCGGCGCGACGATGATGCGCCAGTACGCCGACCTCTACCGCCGGCGAGGCTGGATGGCGACGATGTGGAGCTACAAGCTCGTCAAAGCCCAGCCCGGCGTGCAGCCTGACGCCTGGTACATGGCGACCAACAGCGAGCCGTGGACCGCGCCGGATTTGCGCTTCGACGATCAAGCCGTCATCATCGGCAAACTGACGGAACTGGGCACGATGCCGCCGGCGATCAATGAAGAATTGCGGGAAACACTGACGCAAGCGAATCCATCGCGGCTGGCCCTCGCCTCCTTTCCTCCACCGCATCTGACCGCGCCGGCCTGTGATGCGATGCCCGACGGATTCGTCGCGGTGGACATCGGCGACGCGGTTCCCGCCGGCGGGCAGCTTGTGCATCAGCCTGATCGGTGGACAATCTTCGGCGGTGGCGATGACCTGTTCCATCGTCACGACGCTTTCCGTTTTATGCGTAAATCCGTGGATGGCGAGGTCGCCATGCGGATCGTCGTGCGATCGCTGGAACAAGCCAGCCCGTTCAGCAAGGCGGGGCTGATGATTCGCGCGACGGATGATCCCGCTTCGCCGCATGTGCTGATTCACGTCTTTCCGGATGGCCGGATTGTCGAGGCGTTTCGTGAGGAACAAGGTGGCCTGACCAAGGAGCAAGTCATGTCGATGGGAACACTGCCCGCGGCGTTGAAACTGGCAAGAAGGAACGGGGAAATCCAGACAAGCTGGACGGACGCGGAAGGCCGGTGGCAGACGGGGCCGTGGCGGAAGATCGCAGCAATGTCGGCCGCGTGCTTCATTGGCGTGGCAGTGCTCAGTCACACGGAACACACCCTGGCGGCGGCGGATGTCGATGATATCCGTCTGGCATCAACTGCCAACGATTGGCCCGCGGTCAATCTGGACGCGAAGGAAGCGAAAGTCGCGCCGAACCTGCTGCTGAATCCCTCCTTCGAGGAGGCGGCCGGCGAGAAGGATGCCGACCAGGCCAAACACTGGTCCCGCTGGGGCCACTGGATCAACCGCGAAACCGGCTGGGAACCGCGTCATACTGGCCAGTGCATCATGGGCTACCACCACTGGGAAATCGAGAAACAGGACAGCTCCGGCCTGTGGCAGGATGTGGACGGAATCGTCTCCGGCACACGCTACGCCTTTTCCATCTACGCCAACCTTGATGCCGCCAAGGATGGCGCGGCCAATCCCACGTCCGTCGAACTGCGTCTGGAAAGCACATCCGAGGGCAAACAGCTTGTCGTGGCATCGAAGACGTACGAAGCGAAAGACATCGCCCGCGGCTCTCAGTGGAGCCTGCTGCATGTCGAAGGAACCGCCCCAGCCAATGCGATGCGCGTGCTGGTGGTGGTCAATGCAGGCGAAGGCCGGCGCGGCGGCGCGTTGAAACTGGACGATGCGAAACTGAGCGTGAAATCGCAATAATCCGGGCAAGGCCACCTCATGCCACGCGGCAAGTCCAACCGGATGGGCATCCTCGACGACGCGGCGGCGTCCCTGTCGCCGGGCGCATGGATCATCGTCGTTCTCGCCGTCTTCTCCACCGTCGCCGTGGCGACGTGGCCCCAGGCTCAATCGTCCGGCATGGAACTGTGGATGTTCTCCCGCACGCATCACCAACTCTACGCCCCTCGCGTCGCCATGTGGAACCAGCAGCACGCCACGGACCGGCAACTTCACCTGATGCTCATCAGCAATCAGGCGCTGTCGCAGCGGATGATGTCGGGCTTTCGCTCCGGCACGCCGGTGGCGGACCTGATCGAAGTGGAACGCGGCCTGATCGGCCAGGTCTTCGCCGGGCCGATCTCGGACGTGGGCTTTGTCGATCTGACCGACCGATTGTGGACCACGGGTCTGCTCGATCGCATCAACGCGCCGTCGCTGAGCGCCTGGACCACGCGAGGCCGGGTGTTCGGTTTGCCGCATGACGTGCATCCCGTGCTGCTGGCATACCGGGCGGACCTCGTGGAAGAGGCGGGGATCGACGTCAACGTGATTGAGACATGGGACGACTTCGCCCGTGTGATGCAGCCGTTGGTGCGTGATCTGGACGGCGACGGCAGGCCGGACCGTTTCGCCCTCAATTTCGCGGAAACGGCGGGAACGAGCATCGAAGCCCTGCTTCTCCAGGCCGGCGGCGGATTCTTCGACGAGAACGACCGTCTGGTCATCGACAGCGACATCAACGCCCGCGTGATCGCCACCCTTGTCACCTGGGTGGCGGGGCCTGATCGGATCGCCGCCGAAGCGCCGGAGTTCAGCGCATCGGGCAACGCACTTCGGCTGCGGGGCTATGTCGTCGCGTCACTGTGCCCGGACTGGCTGACCAGCGTGTGGAAATCCGATCTGCCGGCGATGTCGGGCAAGGTGAAGCTCATGCCGCTGCCCGCGTGGGACAAAGGCGGCCGGCGAACCAGCGTCATCGGCGGCACCATGCTGGGCCTGACCAAAGCATGCCAACAGCCTGAGATCGCCTGGCAACTGGCGATGGACCTGTACACCGCCGAGGACGTGGCGAAGCAGCTCTACCAGACCAATGGGATCATTTCGCCCATCAAGGAACTGTGGAAACAGCCGTTCTACGACGAACCGGACGCCTACTTCCGGGGACAGCCGCTCGGACGGCTGTACATCCAGGCCGCGCCGGATGTGCCGCGGCGATCGAGTCATCCGTACAACAGCATGGGCCAGTGGCGCGTCGTCGATGCGGCGATTGCCTTGAAGCATTATGCCGAGAAAAACCAGTGTTTCACCGTGGAAGGCCTGCTGCCCGAGGCGCGACGGCTGCTGGCCGAGGCGCAGCGACGCGTGCGCGTGCAGATGGACCGCAACGTTTTTCTGCGGGAGCCGTCGTGAACGGAAGAACGCTATATCCCCGTTGGACGCCATGGTTCTTCATCGCCCCGTTCGTGGCGATCTTTGTGCTGTTCACCGTGTATCCGCTGCTGCAGTCGGTGTCGCTGTCGATGCAGCAGACGTACGGTCCGCGGTCCAGCCGGTTCGTGTTCCTGGACAATTTCCGGTTTCTGCTCAGCGATCCCTTGTTTCACAAATCGCTGTGGAACACAGCCGTGTTCGCCGCCGGGTCGGTGTTCCTGCAACTGCCCTGCTCGCTGGGCCTGGCGCTGTGGCTGAATCGACCGAAGCTGCGCGGCCGGGCGTTTTTCCGACTGATTTTCTTCTGTCCCTCCCTGGTCGGCATCGTCTTCGTCGCCATGATGTTCAGCTTGATCTTCGAGCGGCGAACCGGATTGCTCAACGTCGCGCTGCATCAATTGCTGGCGGGTTGGGATCTCGATTTCCCGTGGCTGCAGCAGTACGTCATGGCGGCGCTCATCCTCGCGGCGATGTGGATGTACATCGGGTTCAACATGGTCTACTTCCTGGCGGCATTGCAGAACGTGGATCGCGGGTTGATCGAAGCGGCGATGGTGGACGGAGCCAATCCTTGGCAGCGGTTCGTGCATGTGACATTGCCCGCGATTCGGCCGGTGGGTTCGTTCGTGGTGCTGCTGTCTCTGCTCGGCAGTTTTCAGTTGTTTGAACTGCCTTTCGTGCTGCTCGGCGGCGGCGGGCCGGACAATCAGGGACTGACCGTGGTGATGTATCTGTACCAGTGCGGCTTCGACACCGGCGACCTCGGCTACGCCAGCGCCATCGGCTGGCTGCTGGCCCTGCTGCTGATCGCTTTCGCCGTTGGCCAGCGATGGATCGGCCGAACGGATGAATCATGAAACGCGCGACAAGGAACATCCTGCTCTACGGCCCGCTGCTGATCGCGGCGATGGTCACGCTGCTGCCTCTGGCGTATCTGCTGACCGCTTCGGTGAAATCACGCGAAGACTTTTTCGCCTGCCTCTTCCTGCCTTCGGGCAACGGATTCTTCGGCGTCGCGTGGGATCATCTGACCCTCGAACACTACCGCCGGCTGTTCGAGCAACTGCGGTTCGCCCGGCATGTGACGTATTCCGTCTTCTACGCCTCCATCAGCAGCGTGCTGGCCACGCTCGGCAGCGCGATGGGCGGCTACGCGCTGGCGAAGTTCAATTTCCGCGGTAAAAACCTGCTGACCAGCGTGGTCATGGCCTCGCTCATCATCCCCGGCGCGCTGCTGCTGGCCCCCTCCTATCATCTGCTCTTCCGGCTCGGTCTGCTCAACAGCTACGCGGGTCTGATCCTCCCCGGCCTGGCGCCGGCATTCGGCGTCTACCTCTTCCGTCAGGCGATGATCCACGGCGTGCCGCGCGAAATCCTCGAATCCGCGCGCATGGACGGCTGCGGCGAAATACGCCTCTTCTTCACCATGGTCCTGCCGCTGGTCCGCCCCATGGTCGGCGCGTTCCTGCTGATCACCTTCCTCGGCGCGTGGAACAATTTCATCGGCCCGCAGATCGTGCTGCAATCCCCGGACAAAATGCCGCTTTCCGTAGCGATCGCGCAGCTCAAGGGAACCTACTCGCAGGACTACGGCATGCTCATGGCGGGCACGGTCGTGTCCGTGGCCCCGGTGATGGGCCTGTTCCTGCTGCTGCAAAGGGAATTCATCGCGGGTCTGACCAGCGGCGCGGTGAAAGGATAATCCGGGGGTAATCCGGGGGTGATTACGGGGTCATGCGGTACGGATGATCGTCGCGGAGGTAGTTTCCGCTGCGGATCAGTTCATCCCATTTTTTCGCGGCATCCGCGATGTTCTGGCCGATCTGAGCCAGCGGCTTGACGAACGGCGCGTGCCAGTCGGTCAGGCCCAGCAGGTCGTGCAGCACGACGACGTGCGCGTGGCACTCCGGCCCGGCTCCGCAGCCGATGACCGGTACGACCAGGCCGTCCGTGCGACGACGGGTCACGGCCTCAACCACCGCCTTGCCCACTTCCGCCGGGACCGCTTCCAGCAGCACCATGATCGCGCCGCGATCGACCATCATTTCCGCCTGATCCACAATGCGCCGGATGTCGTCCTGCGACCGAACCATCGCCCTGCTCTGGCCCTGGGCACGTTTGTGCTGAGGCAACGAGCCGAGGTGCGCCACGACCGGAACACCAGCCGCGGCAAGCCTCGCCACCAGCGGCGCATGGGACGTGTCCAGTTCAAATTTCACGGCATCCGCGCCGGCATCCGCGACAAAGGCGATGGCGTTGCGCATGGCGTCGTCGTCGCCGCACTGGTAGCTGCCGAAAGGCATGTCGGCGATGACATACGCCTGCGGCGCGCCGCGACGCACAGCCGCGGTCAGCTCCAGCATCACCGGCATCTTCACCGGCAGCGTCGAGTCATACCCCAGCACCATCTGCGCCGCCGTGTCGCCCACGAGCAGACAGTTCACGCCGCCGCGCACGAGCCATTTGGCCGTCACCGCGTCGTAACACGTCAGCACGGGAAACTTCGCGCCATCTTCCACGATCTGACGCAACGTCCGCAGGGTCGTCTTCTTCACCGGGGATTCAGAAGCAGCATTCATGTCCGCGATCTTACCGCGCATCGACCTTGTACAGGACGCCGCTTTTCGATGAGGCGGCTTGACGGCGTGCGTTGTAAAAGGATAATTTTGTCTTCATGAGACATCTTCACATTCTTCCGGTGCTGGGACTTCTGCTTTCCATCCAATCCGCTGCATGGGCCGCACCCTCGATGTGGGACGCGGCGGCCCAAGGCGACGTGGCGCAGGTGAAGCAGGCGATGTTGCTCAAGGGCGATGTGAATGCCACCGAGCCGGTGACGGGGCGCACGCTGCTGATCGCCGCGGTCACGAGCACGAACGTGGAGATGGTCAAGGAACTGCTGGACGCCGGCGCGGGCATCAACGCCATGGACGCCCGCGGTCGCACGGCCTTGTACGCGGCCGCGTGGGCCAACCGTCCGGCGATGGTTCGCCTGCTGCTGGATCGCGGCGCGGATCCGAACCGGTACAGCCATCCCGCGCACCCGCCTCTGACAGCCGCGTGCGTGCAGGATGATCTGGAAATGGCGCGTTGGATGCTCAAGGCCGGCGCGGACCCGAACGCCGCCAGCCCTGTCGGTTGGACACCGATGCACGAGATGGCGTTCCAGAACAAAGTTAAGGCGATTGCGTTTCTGGTGGAGGCGGGCGCGCAGGTCAGTCCCTGCACGCGTTTTGGCGAAACGCCGCTGATGATCGCGACCGGCAACGGGGCGGATGATGCAGTGACGGCGTTGCTGAAAGCCGGGGCGAATGTCAATGAATCCAACCTCGACAGCAGCACGCTGACGCGGGCGCTGCGGTTTGGGCATTTCTCAACCGCCCTGCTGCTTGTGGAGGCGGGATATGACCTGAAGCAGAAAACCACGTTTGATGGTCCACCGCTGACCTACGCTCTGGCCGCCGGCCAGTTGGACCTGGCCAGGCACATGATCGAACGCGGCGCGGAGATGCCGAAGTACGACAGCGGTGTTCGTGAAGCGACCCTCAAAGGCCATACGGATTGCGTGAAATGGGCGATGCAACAGGGTGCGACATTCACCAGCTACGACTGGGATGACCTGGAACCCAAGCTGCTGGCGAAATCCGACGCCAAAACGTACGCGTGGCTGGTCCGCGAGTTGCTGGCCCATCCGCCGGTGAATGCCGGTGGTCTCGCTCAACCGGTGAACATGACGGAAGCCGGCGTGCAATTGGTGGAAGCCGCCAGCGCCGGGGATGCGGCAAAGGTGAAGGAACTGCTGGCGGCCGGGGAAAACAAGAACACGCCCGGCCTGACCATCGCGACCAGCTACGCATTGCAGGAAGGCCGCATTGATGTCCTTCGCGTGCTGCAACCGGTGCAACAGAAAGCAGCGACGACCGAACGCAATCGCCAGCGTCATCAGAGCGCACTGGTGGAAGCCTGCCAGAAAGGCGACGTGTTGAAGGTCAAGCAATATCTGTCGGAAGGCGTACCCGCATCGCAGTCGAAATCATCGTCGGGACAATCGCCGATCTTCGCGGCTGTGCGGGGCGGACATGTGGAAATCGTCCAATCGCTGCTGGATGCCGGCGCTTCGCCACGCGATGACACAGGTTTCATGCAGATGTCGCCGCTGAGCGTGGCGTCGAAGTATGGCAAGGCCGAGGTCACCCGTGTGCTGCTGGAACGGGGGGCGAATCCCAACCAGTTGTGCGAAGGCGAACTGTACTCGCCGCTGCATGTGGCGGCGGATGCGGGCCATCGTGACGTGGTTCAGGCACTGCTGGGCCATGCGGACACTGACGTCAACCTGCCCAGCGTACGCCACACGACTGCCCTGATGGTGGCCGCGAAAAACGGTCGCGTGGAGATTGTCCAACTCCTGCTCGATCACGGAGCGAAGGCGGACCTTCGCAACGATGATGGCAAGTCGGCCATGGACTTCGCCCAAGTCGAACATCAGGATGCCGTTGTTCAGATGCTGGCCAAGGCAACGGGCGAAACGGTGACGGCATCGCCGACTTCAGATCAGGGAACGCCGCTGATCACCGGCTTGACGATGCCTCCGCCGGAACGGGTTCGGGAACTGCTTGCCAAAGGCGTGGACCCGAACAAGCCAGGTCCTGCGTCAATGCCCACCACCGGGCCGGTGTATCCGCTTCAAGTGCCGATCTACATGGGGGAGATCACGAAGGACAGACTGGACATCATTCGGATGCTGTTGAATGCCGGAGCCAACCCCAATGTGCCGGAGGGCGTACTCGCTCATGTGGCCGGCAACACGGAGGAAGGCCGCGAAGTGGTGAGGCTGCTGGTCAAGGCCGGGGCGGACATCAACCGTGGCGACCCGATTCAATTCCACGGCGCGACGCCGCTGGCGGTGGCGGCTGTGCTGGGCGATGTGGATCACGTGAAACTGCTGTTGGAATTGGGAGCGGACCCCACCAAGCTCAATGACGTGGGCAAGGACGCGATCACGTTGGCTAAGGAAAGCCAGTACATCAACGGCCTGAAGAAATCACGCATCGTGGAACAGCTCCAGAAAGCAGTGACGCAGTGGCGGGCCAAACATGGGCAGACCCGCAAGGCCAAGGACGGGGGACAGTGAACATGAACAACAAGCAGATGATTCAAATCGGCGTCGTGGTGGTTTGCCTGATCGTGGCGGGCATCATCACCTGGATAAGCCTGTCGGGCGGCGGTTCGGCCGCGAAACCGACGCCGCAACCGATGGCAGCCAATCGACCCAAGTTTCCGCCCCCGTCCAAACCCGTCACACCGGAAGCCGGCGGTACGCGGACTGCGAAGCCCGCCACCACGGTCGCCCCCGCAAGGCCGGCGTCGACCGACCCGAACCGTCAATCCCCCGATGGCTGGCCGGCGCTGGTGGAAGCGGCGTATCAGGGCAACGTGGATGACGTGAAAAGTCTGCTCCAGCAGGGGGCGAAGGTGGACGCAGTCGGCCCCAACGGATGGACCGCGCTGATGCAGGCGGCGGGCAACGGACATGCCGACGTCGTGCGTGTACTGCTGGATGCCAAGGCTCCGCTGTTCACCGAAAATAAGGCGAAACGAACCGCCTTCGACATTGCCCGGCAGCGTGGATTCGACGACGTGTGCAACATCCTGCTTGCCGCCGGGGCGAATCGCGACCCGCGGCCGATCTGCACCGCCGCCGAACTCAGCGATATTCCCTCGCTCACCAAACTGCTGGATCAGGGCGCGGATATCAACATGGTCGACGGCGAAGGCCAGTCGCCGCTGTTCTACTCCCTGCTCGAGAACCAGGTCCATTACGGCCAGTACGCGCACAAGGTCAAACCCAACGTTGTCGCCTTCCTGCTCGAACACGGCGCGAAGCTCACCGTGCGCAACCTGAAGCAGCAGACGCCGCTGATGATGTACGTGTGTTATCCGCAAGCCGATCCGGAGATCGTGTCCATGCTGCTGGAAGCCGGCGCAGCCGTGAGCGACACCGACGCCAACGGTTGCACACCGCTGCACCGCTGCACTTCACCGGAAGTAGCAGCCTTACTGGTTGCCCGCGGCGCTGCGATCACCGCCGTCGACCAAAACGGCGATACTCCGTTGCATCGACAAATCGCCTGTTATCAGGCCGATGTGGTCAAATGGCTCATCGATCACGGCGCTTCGCTGACGGCGACCAACAAACGCGGCCAGACGCCGGCGCAGATGCTGGGAAATCCGGGAAATCTGCCTGTGGACAAAAAACGCTGGGAAGAAACCAAAGCGGTGTTGCCCGCGGGATCGTAACCGTCCGTGGCGGACGGACAATCCAACCTCTTCATCACGGCTGCGTCGTCGGCGTTGCGTCCCCCACCTCGGCGCGAAGGGCTTTCGCTTGCGCCACCACGTCCTGCGCCCAGGGCTTGTCCGCGTAGAGCAGGATCAGGGCATCGCAGGCCTGGCGTGTGCGGGCGGGATTGCTTTCACGGAACTGCTTCGCCCGCGCCAGCAGCAGCCGCAGTTTCAGCAGATGGTCCGAGCCATAGAGCTTGACCTGTTCCCGTAGTTTCTCCACCTGCCGGCGGGCCACTTCGAGCAGGCGTTCCTCGCGTTTGTCCAGCGTGATGCCGGGGTCGTTGAACAGGGTGAGCATGGCCTCGAACTTCAACAGAGCGGCCTCGGGGCTGACTTTCATCTCGGCGAGGGCTTCGAGACAGATGCGTTCCACGGGCGACAGGGATTTGTCGTTGGCCAGACGTGAGCCGGCCGTCTGACGGAGTTTGCGTTCCAGGTCTCGCAGTTGCAGATCATCCTTGAACACCTTGATCTGACTCATGCGGGCGTCGTCGGGATGGCGTTCCTCAAAGCTCATCACCATCGCATATGCCTGCTCCAGCGGCGCGTCTTCGCCCATCTGCTGCAGCAGGTCGATACGGGCGAAAAGCTGGTCGGCCGAGAGCGGCTTGAGCCACCACCATGCGGCCAGCGTAACCACGAACAGCATTGCGACGAAGATGATCGTGCCGGTTCCGATGATGCGCGGACGGCTGCGTTCCTCTTCCTCCTGACGCAAACGATCCTGTTCCGCCGCTTCCTCGGCTGTGATGAACACGGCACGGGCGGAAGCGGACGGCGAAGGCGGCGCGGCGACATGCAACTCTTGCGGCGTATCCGGCGTGTCCGTGGCCAGCGTGATGTCGTCCAGATCGCCCGGCGGCGAGGCAGAGGTCATGTCCGGCGCGGAGGCGAGCGTGATATCCTCGTTCGCCCCGGGTTCCACATCTTTGCGCTGCGACGCCATCGTCGGCTGATCCGCGGCGTGGCCGGCCAGCAGCTTGTCCATGGTGATCGGCTCGGATGCCGGCGACGATGACGCAGCCCCCGAACTCTGCCGGGATGCGGATGACGGCATCGGTTTCGCTGTTGCCGGGTTCTCCACTCCCTGCTGTTCGCGCAGCGTGACGGCATCGATCACGCCTTGCAGGCTTTTCGCCAGCATCATGGCGTTGGCGATGCGCTGGGCAGGCTCCTTGCGCAGCATCGCGGCGATGACGATTTCGAGTTCCTTGGGCGTTTTCGGAGCCAAGGCCGTCACCGGGGCGGGTTCCTGGTTTTTCTGCATCTGGAAAAGCTGCATCAGGCTCTTGGCGACAAAGGGAGGCTGGCCGGCAAGCAGGGCGTAGAACGTGCCGCCGAGGGCGTAGAGATCGCTGCGGTCGGTAACGGTTCCCCCGTCGACTTGTTCCGGGGCCATGTAGTTGGCGGTGCCGATGGTTCCGCCGTCGAGGGTCATGCCGCTGACGCCGTAAAGCCGGGCGATGCCGAAGTCGGCGAGTTTCGCCGTGCCGTCGCGGGTGAGCATGACATTGGCAGGCTTGATATCGCGGTGAATGATGCCGCGGAGGTGGGCATGGCGCAGCGCCTGGCAGAGTTGCAAGCCCAGTTCCGCCGTTTCCCGCCACGAGAACCGCCGGCCGCGGTCCAGCTCATCCTGCAGACTGGAACCCTCGACAAACTCCATCGCATAGAACAATTGGCCCGCTTCCTCGCCAAAGCCGAACAGGCGGATGATATTGGGATGTTCCAGCTTGCGCAGCGTTTCGATTTCGATTTCAAATCGCAGGCGAAAGCCTTCCTGCCGTGCGAGGGAGAGCGGAAGCAGCTTGATCGCAGCCGGGCGTTCGGAGCCGTCTTCGATGCCGTGGAACACCGCTCCCATGCCGCCCTCGCCGAGTTTGCGGATGATGCGGTATGGTCCTAAGCGGTCGTGGTCGGGCATGGATGGTGACCAACTTTCCATGACACGGGATCGTTGCGCAAGCTGACTTTCACAGGATACCTGATGTGAAGCTGGAAAACATCGGATGATTCCCCCTATGCAGCGGTATACTGATGCGTACAGGCCTTGAACCCATGATTGATGAATCGGTCATCCAGGAAGCGATTCACCTCTTGCGACAAGCCGCGCCGTCGGGGTCATCTTTGATTCTCTTTGGTTCGAGCGCACGGGGTGAAACGGACGAGGACAGCGACCTGGATTTTCTGGTTGTTGAACCGCAGGTTGCGGATCCATTGCAAGAAGCGGTGCGTCTGCGTCAGGCGCTTCGACATTTGCGTGTGCCGGTGGATGTGCTGGTGGCCAGCCGTGAAACCTTCGATTACTGGCGGGACACGCCCAACACGGTATACAACGAGGCGTATGCCCAGGGAAGATGCTGTGAACAGGTCGCGTGAGCACGCTCAATTTCTGTTGTCCAAAGCCAAGGACGATCTGCGGGTTGTTCGGCTGCTGGAGATGGAACCCAGCGCGCCGCGATGGGCCACGGCCTTTCATGCGCAACAGGCAGCCGAAAAGGCGATCAAGGCTGTGCTTGCTTCAAGAGGGATCCGGTATCCCCATACCCATGACCTGACCATGCTGATCAACCTTGTGGCGGGAACAACCCTGTCCATGCCGCCCCATGTCGATCGCATCGCCGCATTGACGGTCTTTGCCGTCCAGCAGAGATATGGCGAAGACAGTCCGAACTGTGATTCGACGCCCATCGACCAACTGCTGGATACTGCCAAAAAGACAATTCAATGGGCAGAATCCGCCATGGCGGATACCTCGCAATAAATGGCTGGTGTTGCGTTCAGGTTCTTCGCACGAGCATGAAGGTGCGGTCGTCGGCACGGAGGGCTTTGCCTTCGTACTGGTTGAGCAGGTTGGTCAGGTCCGTGGCGGCGGCGGCAATGGATTTGCCGGTTGTGCCGGGGTAGACCCGTTCGAGCATGTTGGCGACGCCTGCGATGCCGAGCATGGCGTCCTGTTCGTTGGCGGACTCGGTCAGGCCGTCGGTGAAGAGGCCCAGCATGTCGCCTGGCTTGAGTTCGTGGGTTTCCATGTCGAACGGCACGGGGATATAGCCCAGCGGCGGATTGTTGCCGCTGCCGAGATCGCGGGCCTTGCCGTCGGGACTGACGATCATGGCTGGGGGGTGGCCGGCGTTGGACAATTCCAGGCGGCCGGTCTTCGGATCGTAGATCACGCAGATGGCGGTGACGAAGGATTCATCGGGCAGCGCGGTTTCGAGGTAGCCGTTGAAGCGTTCCATGAGGTTCGCCAGGGGCACGGACGCGGTGACGCTCAGGTGGAACATGCAGTGCAGACTGGCGGTGACGATGGCGGCCTGCATGCCCTTGCCGCAGACATCGCAGATGATCATGTAAATGCGGCCATCTTCGGTCTGGCGGATATCGACGTAGTCGCCGCCGACCCATTTGCACGGCTCGAAGCCGAGGGCGACTTCGAGGCCGGGGATATTGATTTTCTTCGGAATCAGACCGCCCTGAATCTGGCTGGCGCGGTGAAGCTCCTTTTCGAGAATGGCCTGTTCCTGGGCCTTGCGCCGGGCGACCCATGCGACGTTGGCCTGCTGGTACTGCTCGGCGGCGAGCGCAGCGAGGGCGAGCCATTCGCCGGTTCCGTATTCGGCGGGAAACGTGACGTACAGCACATCGAGAACTTCCGGCGTGTTGCCGATGGGGCACGCCACGGCCGCCATTTCGCGGACATTGCCCGCCAGCGACAGCGCCATCACCTGCCCGCCCGATGCGACGTTGCTGGCCACCACGGGAGCTTCGTTCTGCCGCACGCCGCGCAGCAACGTGCGCGAGATGTAGGGTTCCTCGCCCTTGCGCCAGTTGGTTCCGGAGTGCGGAGCGCAGAGCATCTCAGGCTGCGGTTCGGCCAATCGCTTGTCCAGCCGGAACGCCATGGCGCTGGTGCCGTGGAACGTCTTGTCCACCATCAGCCCGCAGAGCAGATTCAGTCGATCATCGTCCGGCTCGGTGGCCAGAAGCTGGCTGGAAAGCTGGGTCAGTTGTTTGAGATGGATCGCGTCGATCTTCGGCGATTCCAACTGGTCCAGCCGGGTCACTTTGCCCATCGGCGCGTCGGAGACGCTGAGGATGGTCGCGCCCGATCCGCCGGAGCGAAGCCCCACGCCGCTGCGGGAGCGGACCGCCTGCTGCCCGGTGACGCGGTAGACGACGACGAACTGCTCGATGGCGATCGAGTCGTTGGGATTGAGCAGATGCTCTTCGACCTTGCGGCCGTTGACCAGCGTGCCGTTGCGGCTGCCCAGGTCCTTGATCCACCACCGGCCGAAGGGATCGGTGAACAATTCCGCGTGCTGCCGGGACACCGTCTGCGAGGGCAAAGGAACCTGCACATCCGGCGAACGGCCGAGAATCATGCGCCCGCCGCTGCCCGTCGTCAGCGGAACCTGACGCTTCTGTCCCGCCTCGTCCGTGATCTCCAGATACCCCTGCGTCGCTTCGGCCATCGCGGGAGGCTCCTCGAACGCCCGTTGGACATGAGCGGGAACAAATCCGAATCTCCAAATCCGAATGACGAATGACCAGACCTGGATTTTCATTCGTCATTCGGATTTGGACATTGGGACATTGAACATCCCCCCTCAGCTTGCGAACTTCACCAGCGCGTCGTCCGTTTTGGGATAGATTTTGAGCACCTTGTCCAGGCGGGTCAGCTTGAACACTTCCATCAGTTGTTTGTCGATCGCCGCCAGGCGGATTTCGCCGGACATGCCCTTGACCTTCTTGTTCAGCGACATGATCGTGCCGAGCATGGCT
>JADLAP010000004.1 GCA_020848195.1 Phycisphaeraceae bacterium | reverse complement strand
TGGGCCGCGGCTTCGCCGCGAAGCCCGGATAGGAGGCTGAATCCATCCGCCGAAACTGCGAACCTTACGCCTTGACAAACCCGGCTTCATAGGAGGGGATAAGTACATATATTTCCGAGCCTCCAAAGAGTGATCCCAGCGATGCCGAGGCGGCCGGCGGATCGGATTCCAGGCCTGTCGGCGAATGAATGATGGGCCCAATCCGGCATGAAAGTCGGAGAACTCAGGAGCCAACGCTTGACAATTGACATTCGGTGCGATTCGGCGTGAGTCTTTCATTTCCGTGATCTCCGTGCCTCCGTAAGAGACAAAGATGTTTTCTCACGGAGGCACGGCGATCACGGAGGAATCAGGACACGAGGGCAACGACTGATACCTGATACTTTGGGATATTTCAGGCGAAATTCGGCGGATACGACGGACAGTACCATTCTGACATGAATGCGGTGACATGATGAAGCGTGGATGAACGTGCGGCGTGCGTGGGTTCTTCGGCGTGGCGTGCGTGCTGGCGCTGCTGGGGGTTTTGGCCGATGGGACAGGCTTGCGGGGGGCGGAGGTTTGGGCGGCGGAGCAGACGGGGACGTCGTCGTCACCCGCGGCGTTGCCGCGGCTTGACGTGCCGCAAACCGCCCCTGCACCCGGAAGTATCCCCGCCCCCGGAAGTGTTGCCGGAACCGCCGCGACACGCGGCGGCTCGCTGCCCGCCCCCGAAAGTGTGGCGAGTGGCTTGGTGTGGCTGGAGGGGACGACGTTCGAGCATGTGGCTCCGCCGGAGGAGCTGAAGATTCGGCACACATTCAACTTCATCGTGGCTGGGGACGAGCCGGTGAACATCCTCTCCATGGACACAAGCTGCGGCTGCACCACGGCGAAGCTGGACAAACGCCTCTGGTCCCCCGGTGTCCCCCGGCGTCCCCCGGCGTCCCCCGGCATCCCCCGGTAAACGGACGCCATCACCGCCGCCTCCACCTTCGGCCTCGCACTCCCGGAAGTGGGCAAGCAGGTTCAAACCATCATCATGGTCACCGATGAACTGGAGGGCAGGGACCGGCATGTGCTGTGTATGGTGGTGGAGATTTCGGCCATTGCCACGGTCAGGCCGCGTTACCTGTTCTGGAAACTCGGCGACGGGAACGGGCGGACGCGGTGCGAACAAGCCAGCCCCGGAAGACGGCGAAATAGTTCAACCGGGTCTGGATCGAGGCTGACATTGACCTGAGCCTGTTCCCCAATCCGCGATCGTGGGCTATGATGTTGGTTGTTGTCGGCATCGCTCGTTGATTTCTCGCAACTTGTCCTGCAATGACAAGGCTTTGCGGGGTCAGGCATCCTTGACAAGGCGGGGGGCGGTCGTACACTGATGATTCTGCACCTGCGTCGGCGTCCATTGTGGTCGTCGATGACATGGAGGTTGCGCTATGGATGGGGCGATGGGAAAGACCTGCGTGGGAACGGCGGCGCTGTGAGCAGCGCGACGTTTCATCGCGGGACGGCTTGGCGGACACGGACCGGCCTTCGCGGCGGTTCGCGGTTCGCGGCGGCTAAGGAGGGCCTGCCCATGGCTTGATGCACACCGTGCATCACGACCGGGTTTGTCGGATGGGCCACGGTCCATCGGGACAGCCCCGACCCCAGGGCCACGAGCGCAAGCCGCGATTCGTGGTCTTGCTTTTTTCGGGGGCGAGGGTCGGATCGGAAAAGGGTTGATGAATCCGCGGCGTTGCCGCGGCGTGGATGAGGAACGCGAGTTAACAGGACAGGCTAAGCATGAATCCACAGGAACTGCTGCGACTGGTCGACTCCATTTCCCGTGACCGCAACGTGGACAAGGAGTCGCTGCTGACGGACATCGAGCAGGCCATGGTGTCGGCGGCCCGCAAGCACTTCAATGCCGTGGACACGGAAGAGTTCAAGTGCGAACTCGACCGGATCAGCGGCAAAATCCGCCTGTGGCGCGGCGGGGTGGAACTGACGCTTGAATCGCTCGGTCGCATTCCCGCCCAGACCGCCAAGCAGGTGATGATCCAGCGATTCCGCGAGGATGAACGCAGCAGCATCTACAACGAATTCGCCGACCGCGTGGGCGAGCTGACCACCGGCATGTCGCAACGCTACGAAGGCGGCGCGCTGGTCGTGCAGATCGGCCGGGCCGAGGGCTTCATGCCCCGCAGCGAGCAGATTCCCGGCGAACAGCACCAGCCCGGCGAACGCGTGCGGTGTCTGATTCTCGACGTCCGCGACGCGGGCAACCAGGTCAAGATCGTTCTCTCCCGCGCGCATCCGGACTTCATCCGCCGTCTGTTCGAGGTGGAAGTGCCGGAGGTCGCCGAGCGCATCATCGAGATCAAGGCCATGGCGCGCGAGCCGGGCCATCGCACGAAGATCGCCGTCAGCTCGATCGACTCGAAGGTCGATGCGGTGGGTGCCTGCGTGGGGGTGCGGGGCAGCCGGATCAAGAACATCGTGGATGAGCTTGGTGGCGAGAAGATCGACATCGTGCGTTGGAACGAATCGAGCCAGATTCTGATCCAGAACTCGCTGAAGCCGGCGGAAGTGGTGGAAATCAGCCTCTGCTTCGAGCTGGGCCGGGCGACGGTGGTGGTCAACGATGACCAGCTCTCGCTGGCGATCGGCAAGCGGGGCCAGAACGTGCGTCTGGCGGCGAGGCTGACGGGCTGGGATGTGGACATCCTGACGCCGCCCGAGTTCTCGAAGGGTCTGGACACGATGGAAGAGACGCTCAAGGCGATTGAAGGGGTCAACGAAGACCAGATCGACCGGCTGGCGGCGCTCGGCGTGATCAGCGTCTTCGACGTGGAAGAGGTCGGCGTGGACTATTTGATGGAACAGGTCGGAGTCACCAGCGACCAGGCGGCGAAGATGGTGGAAGTGGCGTCGTCGCGGGCGAAGAAGGTGGCGGAGGAACAGGCGAAGGACAAGGCGGAGGCCGAGCGCCGCAAGGCGGAGATGGCCGGCTCCGCGGGCGAGCAGCAGGCGGCGGCTGTGCTGGGTCTGCTGGGCGGCGTCGCGCCGATTGCGGGGGGATCGGCAGGCGAATCGCCCAAGGCTGCCGCCGCCGACGAAGGTTTGTCGGTTCTCGACCTGCTGGCCAGCCGTCAGGGCGGTGCGGCGGAGTCGCAGTCGACGGAATCATCGGACAATCCGGTCAAGCCGGAGTCCGCGGAGTAAGCGTTCATTCGCTGCGTCGCACCCGTTCCCGCCGATGCGGCCGTTCGGGTCGAAGCCAGTCATGCACTGAGGTTGGATAAGGAGATGGTCTTGGCCAAGGCCAAACGAGTATTCGAGGTCGCCAAGGAACTCGGCGTCACGAGCAAGGCGATCATCGACAAGTGCAAGGCGGAAGGCGTGCCGGGCATCACCAACCACATGTCGGTGGTGAAGGTGGGCCTGGTGGTGACCATTGGTGAATGGTTCAGCACGCAGCATGACACCTCGTCCACAGCCGTGGAAACGGCGGAGAAGGTGGACCTGGACAAGGTGCGTATCCCGCGTCGCCGCGCGGCGCGGAAACATGGGGGGGAGGAGCCGACGACGGCCGATGGCGCCGCGACGGCAGAGGAGGATCCGGAAGTGATCGAGTCGCCCGTGCTGGCGGCAGAGCCCGGAGAAGGGATGGACATGGATATGTCCGCCGATTCCGCGGTGATGGTCGAGGAACCCGAGGCGCCGGCTGTGGATGAGCCGGCGACCGAGTCCGCGCCCCGGCAGGGCGAAACGATTGCTGAGACTCTGTCGGCGGAAGTCGCCGAGGTTGAAGGATCCGCAATTCCCGCGCCGACGGCGCACGTCGCCGCCCAGGCTCCAGCCCAACCGGCGGTTGTGCCGCCGTCCGCGGCGCCGGCCCATGCGCCTGCCCGGGCGACCAGGCCCCGGGCGGATGGTTCCATCGCTCAGCCGAACGTGCCGGAGCGTCCCGCGATCGTCAAGCCGATGGGCGAACAACTCAAGAAGCCGCAGCAGGCGGTGCTCAAAGGTCCGCGCGTCGTGCGCATCGAAGCCCCGGAACAGACGCCGGCGCCTCGGGCGCGAAGGCCCGCGCCCTCCGGCGGCTCGCCGATGGGCGGCGGCAATTCCATGGACCCGGCCGTCCCCGGCATCACGCGGTCCCGCGGCCCGGTTCGTGGCCGCGGCGCAGGCCCGCAGGTCGATCCCGGCGCGCAGGACACCCCGGCCAAGGGCGGCAAACGCCGAAGCCTCAGCACCCGTCGCGGCCGCTCCGCCGACGCCATGCCGCTGGGACCGGGCAAAATCAGCGAACAGGACCTCATCGAACTCGACGCCCGTCTCAAGGGCGCGCCAGGCTATCTCAAGCAACGCAGGCGAACCCTCCGAAAATCCGGCAACTCCCAGCAGGCCGCCACCCCCGTCCAGACCGGCGGAAAAGTCGAAATCGCCGAACCCATCACCATCAAAGGCCTCTCCTCCGCCACCGGCATCAAGACGGCCGACATCATCAAATACCTCTTCAGCAAGGGCATCATGGCCACCATCAACTCCGCCATCGACTCCGAGGCGGCCATGGAAGTCGCCCTGGAGCACAACATCGAACTGGTCGTCCGCGAACAGCAGACGGCGGAAGAAGTCGTCATCGGCGAGTTCGACGCCCAGGAAGAAATCGACGTCCGCAAGCGGCCCCCGGTCGTGACCATCCTCGGCCACGTCGACCACGGCAAGACCAGCCTGCTCGACCGCATCCGCAAGTCCGATGTGGCGGCTCACGAGGACGGCGGCATCACCCAGCACGTCGGCGCGTACCGCGTCACCGTGGCCGGCTCCGACGGCACCGACAAGACCGTGGTCTTCCTCGACACCCCCGGCCACGAGGCGTTCACCTCCATGCGTTCGCGCGGCGCGAACCTGACCGACCTGGTCGTGCTGGTCGTCGCCGCCGACGACGGCGTGATGCCCCAGACCGTCGAGTCGATCAACCACGCCAAGGCCGCGGAAGTCCCGATCATTGTCGCCCTGAACAAGATCGACAAGCAGGAAGCCACCGAAGGCAACCTGCACAAGATCTTCGGTCAGCTCGCCGAACACGGGCTGAATCCCACCGAATGGGGCGGCGAAACGGAAATCATCAAGACCAGCGCCACTTCGGGCCGGGGCGTCACCGACCTGCTGGAAATCCTGGACTACCAGGCGGAGCTGCTGGACCTCAAGTCCGACTACGGCGGCCCGGCACGCGGCACGGTCATCGAAGCGGAAATGCAGGAAGGCCGCGGACCCGTGGCTCGCGTGCTGGTGCAGCAGGGCACGCTGCGGCTGGGCGACTTCATCGTCATCGGTCGTGCGTTCGGTCGCGTGCGCGACATGACGGACGATCGCGGTCGCAACCTCGCCGAAGCCGGCCCCGCCACGCCGCTGGAACTGTCCGGCATCGACATGATTCCCGACGCCGGCGACAAGTTCTACATCACCGGCACGTACCAGAAAGCCGAGGAAATCGCCTCGCAGTTCCGCGAACGCGAGCGGCAGAAGCAACTGGCGACGCAGACCAAGCTCACGCTGGACAACTTCGCCGCGCAACTCAAGGCCGGCCAGACCAGGGAGCTTCGCGTCGTGCTCAAGGCCGACGTGCAAGGCTCCGTGGACGTGCTCCGCAAACAGCTCTCCGAGGTCGGCAACGATGAAGTGGCGGTCAAGGTGCTTCATGCGGCCGTCGGCGGCATCACGGAAAGCGACGTCGTGCTGGCCGACGCCTCCGACGCCATCATCCTCGGCTTCCACGTCGTGGCGCCCTCGCTGGTCCGCGACATCGCCGAGTCGCGTCACGTGGACATCCGCACCTACCGCGTGATCTACGACCTTGTGGACGACGTCAAGGCTGGCCTCGAAGGTCTGCTGGCGCCTGAAACCCGCGAACAGGAACTCGGCGCGGCCGAGGTTCGACAGGTCTTCAAGGTCAGCAAGGTCGGCACCATCGCCGGCTGCCTCGTCGTCGAAGGCACGGTGCAGCGCGGAGCCAAGGTTCGCGTGGTCCGCGACAACGTGGTCGTCACCGACAACCGTGAAATCGACACCCTCCGCCGCGTCAAGGACGACGCCCGCGAAGTGCGCATGGGCACGGAATGCGGCATCCGCATCACCGGCTTCGACGACATCAAGCCCGGCGACCGCCTGGTCTGTTACCAGCGGCAAACCGTGGCGCGGAAACTGGTTTGAGCACCAACATCGGTCGGCGGAGCTTCGCGGGAACGCCGCGAGGCTCCATTGACCTTCGTGACGCGGCGGACGGCCGCCTAAGCGCGCTATGGTTGTGGGCATACTCCAGATCGAACTGGCTATCGATGACGCCGCCAGTCTCAAGGACAAACGCCGCGTCGTCCAGAGCCTCAAGGACCGGCTGCACCGGGACCACCAGGTCTCCGTCGCCGAGGTGGCCTCGCAGGACGACTGCCGCATCGCCGTGCTGGGCATTGCCCTGGCGGCTTCGGACGTCGCCTACGCCAACAGCGTGCTGGACCGCATCCTCGACAAGGCGCGTCACCATCGGGATTGCCATCTGAGCAATCATCACAAGCAGATACTCACAGGCGTCGAGGCGGATTCCATCTGACCAGCCCCGCGCAGGCGAAACGCAACATGAGTCACCGCATACCCCAGGTCGAATCCGCTCTGATGCGCGCCGTCAGCCAGGTCATTTCGCGCGGCCTGGCGGACCCGCGCGTCAGCGGCCTGGTCAGCATCACGAAAGTGCAGGTCAGCCCCGATCTGTCCGAGGCGTACATCCAGGTGTCCGTCGTCCCGTCCGAACGACAGGATCTGACGGTGGCGGGTTTGAACAGCGCGTCCAAATACATCCAGTCGGCCGTCAGGGCACTGGTGTCCATGCGGCGCACGCCGCGGCTTCAGTTCCGCGTCGACGACTCGCTCAAGCGCCAGGCGGCAGTCTATGATGCCATCCGCGAAGGGTTGGAAACGGAAGCCCGCCAGGGCCGCGAAAGCGAGGCCGCTTCCGAGGAAAATCGTACTGATGTGCCCGAAACGCCAACGGTCCCGCCCCACGAGCAGGAGTCGTCCCGGTGAAGAATGAAGCCCAATACGCCAAGCCGATCGCTACGTTGCTGAAGAAGATCCGCACCGCCAAGGTCACGCCGCCCGCGGCGCGGGATTCGATCACGCAGATGGTTCTCGGTTTCCTGGAATGGAACGCCACCCGCGATCAGGCCGAAGCGGCCCACCAGCGCCTCATGGCGGAACTGGTCGATTGCAACGACCTGCGCGTGAGCCTGACGGACGATGTCGTGGTCCTGCTGGGCACGGACTATCCCGACGCGGAAGTCCGCTGCATCCGGATGCAGGAATCGTTGCAGGAGGTGTTCATCCGCGAGTACGAGGTGTCGCTGGAAGTGCTCAGCGGCAAGCCGAAGAAAGTCGTGCGGCAATATCTGGACACGCTGCCCGGCATGCCCGGCTATGTGGCGGCGCAGGTGACGCTGCTGAATTTCGCCGGCCACGCGATTCCCGTCGACGACCGCATGGCCGCGCTGCTGGAGGCCGAGGGCTGCGTCGAGCCGGGGTCCACGGTCGAGGAGATCAGCGCGTTCATGGAGCGGCAGGTCAAGGCCGGCGAAGGCATCGAGATTCATCATGCCATGCGATGCTGGGCCGACAGCCAGCCGATGCCCGCCGCGCTGGAGCGCAAGGCCGCCGCTTCACGCGGCAAAACCACAACCAAACCCTCGTCCAAACGCAAGTCCTGACCCCGGCCAGGGCCTCCCGTCCCGCGCCGATTCCCGTTCCTCCTGACACGGATGATCCATCGATCATGAACCAGCCATCCCAACAAGTGCTGCTCCGCATCGGACTGCCCAAGGGCAGCCTGCAGGATTCCACCGTCAATCTGTTCCAGCGGGCCGGCTACAAAGTCGATATCCGCGACCGGTCCTACTTCCCAACCCTCGACGATCCCCAACTCGAAGCGATCCTCTTCCGCGCTCAGGAAATCAGCCGCTATGTCGAGGACGGCGTGATCGACATCGGCATCACCGGCCACGACTGGGTCATCGAGAACAATTCCGACGTCCACGAAGTCTGCGAACTGGAATACTCCAAGGCCACCAGGAACCCGATCCGCTGGGTTCTGGCTGTGCCCGAGGAATCCAGCATCCACAAGCCGGAAGACCTCGCCGGCGGCATCATCGCCACCGAACTGGTCGATACGGTCAAACGCTACTTCGCCAAGAAGAACATTCCCGTGCGCAAGGTGGAGTTCAGTTGGGGCGCGACGGAAGTCAAAGCCCGTCTCGTCAGCGCCATCGTGGACTGCACGGAGACCGGCTCGTCCCTGCGCGCCAACAAGCTCCGCGTGGTGGACACCATCCTCACCAGCACGACCCGTCTGATCGCCAATCATCAGGCGTGGGCGGACCCGGTTCGCCGGCATAAGATCGAAGACCTGGCCATGCTGTTGCTCGGCGCGATCAACGCCCGGCAGAAGGTGGGTCTGAAGATGAATGTGCCGAAGGACAAACTCAGCGAACTGCTGGCGGTGCTGCCGGCCGAGAAGTCGCCCACGGTCAATCCTCTGGCGGACGGCCAGTGGTGCGCCCTGGAGGTGATCGTCGACGAAATCGTGGAACGGGATCTGGTGCCCAAGCTCAGCCGGGCCGGCGCCGCCGCGATTTTCAGTTACCCGCTCAACAAGGTGATACCGTGATCGAGGGGACGCATACGTGAACATACAGCGGTCGCAGGTCGTGCCGTCGTCAGGGCGATTCCGTCGGATGGGAACGGTGCGATGGGTGGCGTTCGTCCTGACCGCATGCGCAGCCTGGGGGTGTCAGGCCGATCCGGTTCACGGTCAGTCGCCGGCCTCACGGCAATCCACCGCCGCGACGACATCGCCCGCGACGGTGGACCCGCAGGCTCCGGTTCCTCCGGGATTGCCGGCCGATCGACTGATGCCGTGGCGGGGCAATGATCTCCAGCGTGCCCGGAAAACATTGGACCAGGTGCTGGCGGACCTGCCCAGGCCCGCGTTCCTTGCCGCGGCCGCGACCGTGCCGGGTCCGGTTGACGTCAAGGCGATGGACCCGCCGCTGGCCGCACAGCATGCGTTTCTCCAGGGCTTTGAAGCCTGGCGTGCCGGCCATCTGTTTGAAGCCCGTCGCCAGATTGAAATCGCCCTGACCCTGACACCCAACGATCCTTACCTGTTGAAGATGCTCGGTCAGATCTGGGCCGCCTCCGGCAACCGTACGCAGAGCGCGCAGTACCTTGAACGCGCCATGGCGTCGGACCCCAACGACATCGACACCGCGCTGCTGCTGGGGCGGCAGGCGTTGGAGCAGGGGCGAAGCGACGTGGCCATCAGCGTCTTCGCCCACGCGATGCGGCAAAGCGGCCAGGATTCGACCGAAGCGGGCATGGTCAAGCCCCTGGCGGCGTTCTACCTCGGCAGCGCCCTGGAAAGCGCCGGATACGACCTGGCCAGCGTGACGCAGATGAAGCTGTATCTGGATCAGCCGGAGCCGACCACGCGATCGCACCCGCTGGCCCGCAAGCTGGCGATCCTTTCCCGTCAAAGCGGCCTGTTGTGGCTTTCCGTGGGCGACAGCAACATCCGTCTGGGCCGGTTTGCCGAAGCGGTGGACGCCTACACCCGCGCCCAGGCCGAGGATGGCGCGGACCCGCAGCAACTGCTCGCCCGGCTGGTGCTGGCCCACATCCTCGACGGCCATCCCGAACAGGCGGAGAAGGCGCTGGAAGAAGCGATCAACCGCGACGCCAAAGCCGACCCGCCGGTGGACCTGACCCGTTGGGCGGTGGCCAAAGGCGTGTCCGGGTCCAGACTTGCCGCCAGCTATCAGCGTCTGTACGAACAGCGAGGCCGGCCTTCACGAATGGCGTTGGTGATCGCGGAACTCCTGGGCGGCAAAGCGGGTCAGGCCTTTCTGGAACAGCATCTCAAGCTCAAGCCGGACGATCAGGCCGTCTTCTCCGAGTGGCTGCAGGGGCCTTCCGATACCCGCAAGCCCGTGGCGACCGTCGCGGAAGCCGAACCGCTGGTCAAACGGACCTTGGCCGCCATTGACGCCGCGCCGGACCACGCCACGGAATACGCCGGCGCGCTGATTGCCCGGGTGAACAATGCGAATCTTCTGCTCAAGACGGTGGATCATCTGGGCGCGGAAGCCCAAGCCAGGCCGATGACCCGTTTTCTCAAGGCCGGCCTGCTGATGCAGAATCTCCAGTTCACCGCGGCCCGTCAGGAACTCGAAGCGGTGATCCATGCCCAGCCCGCCTTCCGTCCCGCGCGTACCCGTCTGGCGACGTTGCTGGTGGCGCAGCGGAAATACGACCAGGCCGTCGATCTGCTCAAACCGCTCGAAAACGACCCGGACGCCGAGGTGGCGCTGCTTCGCGTGCAGATTCTCGCGGAGACCGGCCACGCCGATCAGGCGGTCGACCTCGTCACCCGGATGCTCGACAAGGAGCCGGCCAGTATTCCACTGCTGCTCCAGAAGGCGCGGCTGCTGATGATCGTGGACCAGGCCTCCGCGGCCGAACGCCTGCTGCTGGATGCGATCAATGTGAATCCGACGTCCGAACTGCTGTACGAATCGCTTTTCAATCTGTACGAAACCGGCAAAGTCGCCGACGCGGGGGATCAGTATCAGCGTCTGATGCGGCGGATGCTCGGAACCATTCCGCAGAGCCGGCTGGCGCGGATCAAGCTGTCGGAAATGCACGCGGCACAGCAGGATTTCACCAGCGCCGAACGATTGCTCCAGTCCGTGCTGCGCGAAGATCCGGCCGATCCCCGTGCCATCGCCCACCTGCTGGACCTGTTCCGGGTCGCTGACCGGCAGGACGACGCGGAGAAGCTGATCCGCGAACAGATCGAACCGTCGGGCAGGCCGGACCTGCTGGCGATCGCGCGGGGCTACTACGAGCAGAAGCACAACGTCGCGCGGATGAACGAACTGGAGGAGCGGATCTACCAGCAGATGCCGCCCGGCGTGCCGCGCGCCGCCCGGCTGTCGGAGTTTTATCTGCGCCTGGACAAGCCTCGGCAGGCGGTGGCGGTGTTACAGGAGGCCATGGTTCAGTTTGCGCCGGAGGCGGACGACGCGACGATGCTGGCTTCGATGCTCGGCCGAGCGATGTGCCGGGCGGACAAGGCGGATCAGGTCGATGCGATGTTCACCGACATGCTCAGGAAACATCCGGATCAGGACGCCGAACTGCGTCTGGCGTGGGCGTCGAATCTGGAGATGCGGGACAAGTACGACCGCGGCGAAGCGATGCTGGTCGAGTCGCTGAAGAAGCATCCGGACCACGCGCCGACGCTCAACGCGCTGGGCTACGGGTGGGCCAATCGCGGTCGGAATCTGGAGCAGGCGAAAGCGATGATCGAACAGGCGCTTGCCGCCGAGCCTGACAGCGCCGCTTATCTCGATTCGCTGGCGTGGGTGATGTACAAGCTGGGCCGGTTCAAGGACGCGGTGCGCCTGCTCAAACAGGCGACCCATGTCGGCGGAGGCGATCATCCGGTGATTCTCGATCACCTTGGCGACGCGTCGTACCGTGTGGGCGAAGCGAAGGAGGCGGACCAGTACTGGCGTCAGGCTCAACAGTTGATGCAGGAACCGAGTCTGCGGTCGGACGAGGATCCGGACCTGAAGAATCTGGACAAACGGCTGGAAAACAAGCTGGAATCGCTGCGAAAAGGCCAGATCTCGCCGGTGGCGGACTCGACGGTTCCATTGTCCGAAGGCGCGGTGCTCAAATCCACCCCCGAAACGCCGGGCGGACTGATGCCGCAGGGCGTGCCGGCGGTGCCGGCGGTGCCGGGGGTTCCGGGGGTGCCGGGGCTGCCGGCGGCGCCGGTTCCAATGCCCAGCCCCGATGTCCCGGAACCGGTCCAGGACAACCCGCAACCCTGACCATGGAGACCCACGGATGGATCATCCCGTACTGATTGTCCTGATGCGCTTTCTCCACATCACGGGCGCGATTCTCGCGGTGGGCGGCTTGTCGTTCATCGCCGCCTGTTTTCGTCCGTCGCTCAAGAGCTTGCCGCAGGACCAGCGCGACGCGCTGGCCGGCGCGGTTCGTGGCCGATTCCTCAAGGTGCAGCTCATCGCCATCGCCCTGCTCGTGATCAGCGGCGTCTATGGCTGGATACTCAGCGCCGCGGCGTACAAGGCCATCGGTCCGGCCGCCAACGCCATGATCGGCATCAAGGTTCTGCTCGCGCTGATCCTGTTCGCCGTCGTCTGGATGCGAAGCAGCGGCATCCTCAAATCCGACAAACTCGCGGGCATGATCAATCTCCATCTCGCGGCGGTCATCATCCTGCTGGCCGGGATTCTCCGGTATCTTCAACTGTATCACGGAGCAGCCTGAACGTGGCGCGACCGGGTCGAGCGCGGATTCGTCTCGACGCGCCTTCGCGGCGATGGCCCCTGACCGCCTACGTTCTCCGCAAGAGCCGGCTGCGCGCGACGCTGATTCTCGCGGGCCTGCTCGTGCTGGGCGTCCTGATCGTTCTGGACCGGCGAGGCCTGTTGCTGGCGCAGGACGATGACTGGTCCCGCTATCAGGGCCGGACCTTTCTCGTCCATCACGTCATCGACGGCGACACCATCGACATCGAGCGATCCGACGGGTCTCGCGCCACCACGCGCATCCGGCTGTGGGCGGTCGACTGCCCGGAGATGCCCAATGCGTACAGGGACACGCCGGCCGAGCCGTGGGCGAACGAAGCCACGGAGTTGACGCGGAAGCGGTGCGATCAGCAGCCGGTGACGCTGCATCTGCAGCAGCATCGGATGCGGGATCGGTACGGCCGATTGCTGGCGTTCGTGACGCTGCCGGACGGCCAGACGATCAATGAGGAACTGGTGCTGGCGGGTCTGGCCAGAGTGGACCGGCGATTCGCGCACGACCTGGAGGCGCGGTACGACATGCTGGAGCAGACGGCCCGACAGCAGCGCGTGGGGCTGTGGAGCCGGGAATCGACGCATCTGCCGAAGCCGGACGAGGATCAGTAGCTGTTGGCCTCGCGTCGTTGGCTCTTGTCGGCTTCATTGCCGATGAGATAGCCTCCGAGCGCGCCGATGGCGGCTCCGGCGCCCGCGCCGATCAGCGCGCCGCGCCCGGCGCTGCCGTTGACGCTGCCGACGCCGGCTCCGATGCCCGCTCCGGCGGCCGCGCCCGCGCCCGCGCCCACCAGCGTGCCCGTCTGTGCCTTGGTTTCACAACCCGCGGACATCAGCAACAGGCCCGCGATCACCATCCAGACCATTGCATAACGGAAGAGGTTCCGTGTCATGGCATCTATCTCCCTATGGCGCGCCAACCGTACCATTTTAGCATGGCAATCGGCGGTTCAGTGCAAACCGATGCGGCGCACCGCGTCCAGAGGCCGGGCGAGGCATCCGGCGACGGCCAGACCGATGAATCCCGCGGACGGGGCCTGGAACCACCACGGACCGGCCACGACGCCCGCGCCGATGATGATGCCGTAGATCAGCCGGCCCAGTCGCGTCATGGGCGCGCCCTGTGGCGCCAGCAGCAGCGCGATCGACAGCAGGGGCCCGGTCAGCAGCAGATAGCCCACATACGTCATCGCCGTCGTCGGCGTCATGTCCGCCAGCAGCCAGAACGCCACAGTATGTCCGCCATCCCCGGCCAGGGGCATCGCCTGCAGCGCGATCGCCGCGGAGATGCAGATCGTCACGGCGAGCGACAGCCAGGCCATCCGCCACATCATCAGCATCAATCCGAGCAGAAGGATCAATCCCACGCTTGTCGCGCCCAGCGGGCCGGGGACGCAGCCGATGACCAGTTCCACCACGCGGGGCAGTTCGCCCGCCACCAGCATGTTCGCCAACTGCGACGGGTGCTGGAGGATCGTGACCTGGTCCCGGATCAGGCGATCGAACGGCACGGGACGCAGCACCGCGTCGTGATGCTGCGTTTCGCCGACGGCGTTCCACCATGACGTGAACGGATCGACTTTCGCATGGCTTTCGATCGCGCCGACGAACATCCGGTCGGGCCTGAGCACCGCGGGCGGAAAGCCTGCTTCAAAGAGCGCCTGATGCAACGGATGACCGCCGCTGAAGATCATCGGCGCCAGCCATCCGGCGAGCATCGCCGCGGCGATCGGATGCACCCGCACCGATCGGCATCGGCCGCAGAGGTGCAGCGCCAACCCGAGAAACGCGCCGGTCATCGCCTTGCGCCACAGGCTGGCGGTCACCGGCATCAGCGCGCCGAGGATCAGACCCTGGGCCACGGCCTGACGCATGCTCTCCATCGCCACGTTGGGCTGGAGAAGTTGCATGATGATGGAGATCAGCAGAAACACGGCGAAGGCCGTCGTCGCGGTGGTCAGCACCTGCGAAGCGCCGGGGAAACCGAAGAATCCCATGGCCGCGACGGTCATCGTCTCGCCCACGAACAGCCAGCGGTTGTCGACCGATTTCCGCGTCACGAACGGCCCGAGCCAGGGCGGATCCGACTTGGCGCGTCGGAGCGGCTTCCCGGGCTTTGCGGCCGAGGGCGAGGCTGCGGGCTTCGTGTTGGTCGCGTCCGCGGTCATGACGGCTCCAACTGGCGGATCATTTTCGCCAAGCGCCGCCGGGCGGTGCGGAATGTCGCCGCCAGCGGCAGGGAAGAGGGACATACCTGCGTGCACAGGCCGCAGTCCACGCACCATTGCAGCGATTCGGCCAGCGTCAGATCGCGTCCGGGGGCCTGGGCACGCCGGTACATCCGTGCCGGCCTCAGCGAGGTCGGACACGCCTGGGCGCACCAGGAACACGAAATGCACGCCGAAGGCGTCACCGCCGGGCCTGGACGGCAGACCGTAATCAGCTCCGCTTCCTCGATGGAGGCAAACGGATTCGCTCCGGCTTCTTCCGGGATCAGTCGCTGTCCAGTCAGGGGATGCCCCCGCACGAGCACGCCCTCGTGGCCATGCGTTTCCGCGGCGAGTCGCGTGTGCAGGGTGAAAGCGGACTGCCCCGGCCAAACCCATGCGGCGTGCATCAGCGCGTCGCGCTCCGGCCAGCCGATCCACAAGGGACGCACCATGTCCAGCCGGTCCCGCGAGAGCCAGCGACCCAGGCGGATCGCCGTCCACGGCCCTATCACCACCACACGTTGTTCCATGGGGTTGCGGCCCGGCGCGAGCTTTCGTTTGCCCTTGGCGGCGCACCATACCGCCAGCGTCGGGTCGGCCTGCGGGTACACGCCTTCCGTCGTCACCAGTTTCACCCACTGATCCACGCATCGGCCTCGCAGATCCTGCCGCAGCGAGCCATCCGGGCCGATCACCATCACCGGGGCCGACGCACCGACCAGGTCGCTCATCAGCCGCAGTCCCATCACCGCGGCATCAGGAAAGCTGCGCAGCAGGCTGGTGTGGTGAGGATAGGGCGGAAACTCGTCCACGCCGACGCACAACACGGTTTCCGCGCGGGTCAGCTTCGCGGCTTCCATCTGGGCCACCAGCCCCACGCCGCCGTCCTGGTCGTCCCACGGGCCATGCAGCCGGATCAGGTCCAGCCACGGGTCAAGCTGACGCGTTCGCGGCGCGGGAAGCGAGATGCTCGTCGGCGCGTCCGGCTCCTGCGGAACGAGGGATACCTCCCAGCCGCCGTCGTCTTCGACGCATTCCCGCACGTCTTCCAGTTTCGCGTCGAACGGCGAGGACTGCCCGCCGTAACGCGGATCCGTCGGTTTCGTCAGCGGCTGACCCGATTCCATGATCTGGCCAATGGGCACTTCCGGCCGATGACGCAAACGCCATCGCAGCTTCGCCGTCGCCAGACGCTCCGGCGGTTGAGACATCTCAACCATCTCCCCGGACTCAAACTCCATGCCCCCTCGCATCGTTCGCATATCGCTGTATCGTATCCTCTCTTTCGCTTCCGCCGCTCGCGGCGTCGCGGAACCCTGACGGGACAGAATCACTTCCACTTGCGTTTCGTCTGCGTCTCCGTAGATTCACCAACTCCGCCGCAACCTCACGGAGACCACCCATGGCCTACCTGCTCGGCATCGACATCGGAACGTCCGGCACCAAAACGCTCATCTGCGACACAAAAGGCAAGGTCTACGCCACCGCCACCGCGGAACATGACCTGTATTCCCCCCGTCCAGGCTGGTCGGAACAGGACCCGCGCCAGTGGTGGCAGGCGACCTGTCAGGCCACGAAAGCCGTGATGAAGAAAGCCAAAGTCAAGGCCGAGCAGGTGATTGCCGTGGGACTCTCCGGCCAGATGCACGGCTCGGTGTTCCTCGCCGACGGCGACAAACCCCTTCGCCCCGCGCTGCTGTGGAACGATCAACGCACCAGCGAACAATGCGCCCGGATCGAAGCCAAGGCCGGCGGTCGGGCCAAGCTTATCGACATGGTCGGCAATCCGGCGCTCACCGGCTTCACCGCACCCAAAATCCTCTGGGTCCGTCAGCATGAACCGAAAGTCTACGACAAGACCAAACACATCCTGCTGCCCAAGGACTACATCCGCTATTGCATGACCGGCCAGTACGCCACGGAAGTCGGCGACGCCTCCGGCACGCTGCTGCTCGATGTCCGCAAGCGGGCGTGGAACAAGGATGTGCTGTCGATGCTGGAAATCGATTCCGCCCTGATGCCGCGGTGCTTCGAGTCGCATGTCGTCAGTGGTGAAATCCACGCGGCGGCGGCGGCGGCGATGGGGCTGAAAAAGGGAACGCCCGTCGTCGGCGGCAGCGGCGATCAGCCGGCCGGCGCGGTGGGCAACGGCATCGTCGCCTCCGGCATCGTCAGCGCCACCCTCGGCACCAGCGGCGTCGTCTTCGCTCACGCCGACAAGCCAACCTACGACCCGCAGGGGCGCGTACACACCATGTGCGCGGCAGTGGAGGGCAAGTGGTGCGTGTTCGGCTGCATGCTCGCCGCCGGCGGCTCGTTCCAGTGGTTCCGCAACCATCTGGCCCGCGTGGAACTGGCGGAAGCGAAAAAACGCAAGGTCGATCCGTACGAACTGCTGATCGCCGAGGCGGACAAAGCCCCCGCGGGCTGCGAAGGGCTGTTCTTCCTGCCCTATCTGACCGGCGAACGATGTCCGTATGCCAATCCCAACGCACGCGGCGGATGGATCGGCCTGACCAGCCGGCACAACCGTCCCATGCTCGTGCGATCCGTGCTGGAGGGCGTCACCTTCGGCATGGCCGACGCCCTGCAGGTGATGGACGGCATGGGCATCGCCGTCAACACCGTACGACTCTCCGGCGGCGGCGCAAGGTCCAGCTTCTGGCGTCAGCTTCAGGCGGACATCTACGGCAAACCCGTGGCGACCATCAACGCCCAGGAAGGCCCCGCGTATGGCGTGGCCATCCTCGCCGGCGTCGGAGCCGGCGTCTGGAAGAACGTGCCCCAGGCGTGCAAGGCGGTCATCCACGAAACGGAAAAACTCAAGCCCAACCGCAAGCTCGCCGCCCTGTACGCCAAACATCACGCCCAGTACCAGCGGCTGTACGGCGCGCTGGCCGGTGAGTTCGACCTGATGGCGAAGCTGGTGGCGGGCTGATGCTGATCCCGATGGATGGTCCCGCGGGCTGCACCGAACAGAGGTTCAATGGCATAGGTTGTCCCTCATGGCATGGAATGAAAAAGAAGTCCAGAGGCTGTCCAAGCAGTTCAATATCCATCCGGGCGTTCGGCTTCATGCGAAGGCGGAGGACTACCACTTTCCAGACCGGGATTTTCTGTCGATCGGCTACGCGCCGCCCGGCGGCTACGTCAAGGACTTTGGCGTCATCCGGGTCGATGGTCGCCTGCATCTGTTCCACATTGACGGCAGGCCGGGCGAAGTCTGCTGGGTCACCGGCAACGAAATCTCCTTCGGTCACGCCAGCACGACGGACTATTGCCATTGGATTCGCCATCCCATGCCGCTGGCCGTCGGCGACCGGCCATGGGAAAACGCACACGTCTGGGCCCCATACGTCTATCAGCGGCTCGGCGTCTACTACATGTTCTATATGGGCAGCGGCGGCGAGGATGTGTTCATCTCCTACGCCACCTCGTCGGATTTGCAACGATGGACGCGATGGGAACAGGGTCCGATCCGCGCCGCCGTCGGCCGCGATCCGTTCGTGTTCGATCATCAGGGGCAAACCGTTCTGCTCTACACCGGCCACGACGGGGCTTGCGTGTGTGCTTGCGCCAGCCGGGACATGGTGACGTGGGAACCTCTGCCCGATGTCATCGCGCTCAACAGGATTCCCGGCTCCGCCGCCGAGTCGTGTTCCGTTCATCCGCTTGGCGGCCGGTATGTGTTGTGGATGAATGACTACGGACCGAAGCTGGCGGGATTTCGTGCCGCATATGCGTTGTCGGACAATCCGTTGTCCTTTTCGCCCGGGGATGTTCGCACGTTCCGGTTTGTCTGCGACACGCCGGGAACGGTTCCCAGCCCGGAGCTGCGTGTTCCGTGTCCCACGCCGCTGTCCATCGAACGGATCGCGACGTCCGGGGAATGCTGGTTCGTGTGCTATTTCCGCTGGCACGGGGATCGCAACCGGCTGTTCTTCGGCACGATCGACTGGACCGAAAATCCGGCGGTGATCCGGGAGATCAGCACGGAAGCACAATTGAGCGACGTGCTGCGACAGGTGCGGATGGAATGAGGCGGGGGCGTAACCAAAACCGGGAAGATCAGGGTTGAAAGTTGGTCAGCGCCGCTTCGACGGAGGGCCGGATTTCAAAGGACTGGTGCAATCGGGTGATGGCGAAGATTTCCGCCACTTCGGGCCTCATCGCCGCCAGTCGGAATTTGCCGCCGCGCAGGGTGATTTTGCGGTTGAGGCCGATGAGTTCGCCCAGAATCGCCGAGGACATGTGCTCCACCTTGCCCAGATCGAGCAGGATGAGCGGGCTGTCGGATTTGTCGATCTGGTCGCCGATGACGCGGCGCAGCAGGCGGGTCCAGCCTTCGCCGGTCAGGTGCTTGTCCCGCGGACTGACGACCGTGACCAGCCCGATTTCCTGCACATCGACGTAGCTGTCGTCCAGCGGTTTGATTTTCACAGGCGGAACGCGATCAGCCATGAGTAACCCTGTAGCAATCGTCAAGGGATGGTAACGCGCAAAACACGTCGGGCAAGGCGTCTCAGGGTTGCGTCGCCGGCGCGGTGGCGGCGGGTTGCGTGTCCGGCTGGGTGGTGCTGTCCGGGATTTCGCCCGAAGCGGGCAGTTTCCGGGCCAGGATTTCCGTGCGGATGTTCAGCTTGTGGAGCAGGTCGAAGATGTGGGGCCAGTATTCCGGGAGCATCGCCAGATCGTTGTGGCCTGCTTTGAGTTCCACATAAGCGGCGTCGGGGGTCAGGGCCGCGAGTTTTCGGCCGTATTTCACGGGAATGATGTCATCGTCCGCGCCGTGCATGATCAGCGTGGGCACGTGAAGCAGGGGCAGCACCTGATCGGTGAGGTAGGGATTGCGGACGAGGAAGCCCGGAGCCGCCAGGTCGTGCGCCAATTCGACCATGCTGGTGAATGCGGATTCGATGACCAGTCCCGCCGGTTTGCGATAGGAAGCCAGATCCACCGCGACAGCCGAACCGAGCGAGCGGCCATGGAACACGATCCGGTTGCGATCGACCATGGGCTGTTCCATCGCGATGTCGAAGAACTGCAGACAGTCTTCGCGGAGGGCCTGCTGGGAAGGTTCGCCGGAGACCCGGCCATAGCCCCGGTACTCCGGCAGCAGGACGGAAATGCCGCGCTGCCAGTAAGCCAGAATGACATCGTCGAGGTAGTCGATCAGTTCCGCGTTGCCGTGGAAGTACATGACCATCGGGCCGGGATGCTGATCGTCGACGCCGATGCCGGGGATCAGCCACGCCTCGGCCTGACCGCCGTCGGGCAGGTTGGTGACGATGACTTTGGCGTTGGGAAACCGTAGCGTTCGGGCGGGCACGGGCAGGCTCTTGCCGGGGAAGAGCAGCTCATCCTGCATGAAATACAGGGCCGCCCACCATGCCACGTACACGCCGACGCCGAGCACCAGGGCGAAGATGAATATCCGGCGGATGATGGGCCACTTGGACAGATGGTCCTCAGCGGCGGCACAGGTGGATGCTTGGGAATCCGGCTGTTGCATAACCCTTGTTCTCCAGTGCGGAACCAGCCATCGCCCGATGGCCGGCGATTTGGGTCCAGACCGTCGTCATCCTACATTGTTGTAAGACGCGTGTTAACCCTTCCGGCCGGTGGAGTTCAGGTAAGGCGAACCGATGCTCGATCAACCTGCGCAACTGGGCGTAAAACGAACCATTCCCTGGCGGCCCATCCTGCTGCTGGTCGTCGGACTGCTGGCGTTTGCCCGGGGGTGGATGACGCCGATGTTCTTCGACGACATTCATGCGATTGTCGAGAATCCGACGATCCGCCAGTTGCTGCCGCCGTGGCAGGCTCTGCAGCCGCCGCGGGAAACGTCCGTCGCCGGCCGGCCGCTGGTGAATCTGAGCTTCGCCCTCAATTACGCGATCGGCGGTGTGCATCCGCTGGGCTATCACCTGTTCAGCCACGGCTGCCATCTGCTGTGTGCGCTGCTGCTGTGGGGCGTGCTGCGACGGGTGTTTCGCGCGGCCCGATTGGTTCGGCCGGACGAGCTGGCGCTGGCGGCGGCACTGCTCTGGGTCGCCCATCCGCTGCTGAGCGAAACGGTCGTCTACGTCATGCAGCGCACCGAGCTGCTGATGTCCCTGTGCTGCCTGCTGACGATCTATGCCGCGTTTCGCATGTGGGAGGCCCAGACGCCGCCTGGCCGCAAAGCCGCTGCCGAGGCGTGGATGGCGGTTTCCGTCCTCGCCTGTTTCGCGGGCATGGCGAGCAAGGAGGTCATGGTCTCAGCGCCGCTGCTGGTGCTGTTGTGCGATCGCGCCATCTTCAGCGGCACGTTCCGCGAGGCGCTGAGCCGGCATCGCGGGCTGTATGTGGGTCTGGCTGCATCGTGGGCGCTGCTGGCGTATCTGAACATTCCCAATCCGCGCAGCGCGTCGGCCGGGTTCGGTTTCCAATACAGCCCATGGGTGAATCTGCTCACGCAGTCGGGAGTGATCGGCTGGTACCTGAGGCTGTGCGTGATTCCGTGGCCGCTGTCGGTGTCGTACGACTGGCCGGTGGCGACATCCGTGTCGCAGGTGTTGGGGCCGGCATTGGTGCTGACCGCGATGTTCGTGGCCGGGGCGTGGGCGGTGGTGAAAAACCGCGTGGCCGGATTGAGTGCGGTATGGTTCTTTTTCATCCTCGCGCCGACGTCGAGCATCATCGCCATACCCATTGAAGTCGTGGCCGAGCGGCGGATGTATCTGCCCCTGGCGGCGGTGCTGGCGTGGCTGGTGGTGCTGTTCGTCAAAGCCGGGTCGCGCTGGTTCGCATCGTCGCCGAAGGCGGGTCGGGTGGCCGGCTGGACGCTGGTCGGCGCGGTCGTGGCGGGCATGGTCGGCCTGTGCAACCTGCGGCTGAACGATTATCAGGATGAGCTGACCATCTGGACCAGCGCCCTGGCCCTGTATCCCAACGATGTGCAGTCGCTCAACGGGGCGGCGAAAATCCTTTCGGATCGCGGCGATCTGGACCAGGCGCAGCGGTTGCTCGAACATGCGCTCAGCGTTCGCAGCAGCGAACTGGTGCTGGACAATCTCGGCGTGGTGTACTTCAAACGTGGCGAGCATGAGAAAGCCCTGTTCCTGTATCAGCAGGCGGTGACGGCTCGGCCTCAGATGGCGCGGGCGTGGAACAACATGGGGACGGCACTGACGAAACTGGGCCGGCACGAAGAGGCGTTCCACGCCTTTTCCCGCGCGGTGGAAGTTTCGCCCGGACTGCATCAGGCACAGCTCAACCTGGGCATGAGCTTCGCCTCGCAGAGCCGCTTTGATGAGGCGATCGAGCATTACCGCAAGGCCATCGGCATGTCGCCTTCCGGCAAGGAGGAAGCCGTGGCCCGCGTGAATCTCGGCCTGGCGCTGCTGGCGAAGGGACGCCGCGACGAAGCCCGCGCGGAGATCGTCCAGGCGCTGAAGCTGGACCCCAAATACGCGGCGGGGCAGCGGGCCTTGATGCGGGTGGATAACACGCCGCCGGCTCCGTGATCGCCTGCGGATCAGTATCATCACCGCGATGCACGCCAAGGCGACTTTACGTGATGTGGTGTTTCTGGCTCTGATTGCCGCGCTGCCGCCGATGGCGACGGACATGTATCTGGCCGCGATGCCGGTGATCGCCGAGCAGTGGCGCGTGCCGACGAATCAGGTGGGATTGACGCTGGTGCTGTGGTTCGTCAGCTTCAGCGTGGGTTTGCTGCTGTGCGGGCCGGTGTCGGATCATTATGGCCGCAAGCCGGTGCTGATCGGCGGGCTGACGCTGTTCGCCGGCGCGTCGCTGGCCTGCGCGGGAACGGGCACGGTGGGGCAGCTCATCCTCTGTCGCATCCTTCAGGGCGCCGGCGCGGCTGGGCCTTCGTCGATGTGCATGGCCATCTGCCGCGACCGCTTTGAAGGCCAGCAGCGCAAAACCGCCCTCGCGTGGCTCGGCGTCATCCTTGCCGTCGCGCCCATGGTGTCGCCCATGATCGGCGCGATGATGCTCAAGGCATTCCATTGGCGGGCGATCTTCATCGTCCAGGGCGCCGCGGCCATGATCCCCCTCGCCGCTTCCATCCGCTTCCGCGAAACCATCGCCAGCCGCGTGCCAGGCCACATCGGCAACTGGCTGGCTCGCTATGTCGTCCTGCTGGGCAACCGACGCTACGTGATGGCCAATAAGGTCATGGGCCTGCTCATCGGTCCCTACTTCGGTTACCTGGCCATCGTCTCCATGGTTTACATCGAATTCTTCAAACTTTCCGAGCAGATGTTCAGCATCCTCTTCGGCATCAATGCGGGCATGTCCATGCTCGGCGCTTTCGTTTGCACCCGGCTGGTGAAGTTCATGTCCGACGGCGTGCTGCTGACCCTCTGCATGGTCGGCGGCATCGCGGGCGGACTGGGCATCGTCCTCTTCGGCGGCCTGCATCCGCTGGGCTTCGCCGTTCCCATGGGCGTATGCACGTTCTGCGGAGGCATGAGCCGGCCGCTGAGCAATCATCTCGTGCTCGAACAGGTCCACACCGACGTCGGCTCGGCGTCGTCGTTCATGGTGTTCTATCAGTTCATGGTCGCCGCCGGCTGCATGGCGATTGCTTCCATGCCGTGGAGCCGGCCGATCCAGGCTTACGGCATGCTCGCCATGGCGCTGCCCGCCGGAGTGCTGCTGTTCTGGCCCACCCTGTGGCACAGGCTGCAACACCCGTCTCTCGCCACGCCGAGTCAGACGCCCGCGTGATGATGGGCGATGGCCGGGGGATTACGGCGCGGTTTCTTTCGCCACCCACTGACCCGCGTAGCCGCTGGCTTCGACCATCAGCTTCTTCATTTCACCCACCGCCTGGCGCAGGCCGACGAACACGGCCCGGCTGACGATGGCGTGGCCGATGTGCAGTTCCTTCAGGGCCGGCAACGCGGCGATCGGCTGGACGTTGCGATAGTTCAGGGCGTGGCCCGCGTTGAACTGCATTCCCGCGGCGACGATGCGCCGGCCGTTGTCCGCGACCTTGCTCAGTTCCGCCAGTACAGCCGGGTGACGCAGATTGCCCCCGTGTTCGTAGTACCGATGCGCCCATGGGCCGGTGTGGATTTCACAGGTGTCGAACCCCGCGACCGCAGCCGCTTCCACCTGACGCGGGTCGGCATCGATGAACGCACTGACCATCAGGCCCGCAGCCTTCAGCTTCGTCACCACATCCTTCAGCCGCGGCAACTGGCCCGCCACGTCCAGGCCGCCTTCCGTGGTGATTTCCGTTCGGCCTTCGGGCACGAGCATCGACAGATGCGGCTTGACCCGGCACGCGACGGCGACCATCTCTTCCGTGGCCGCCATCTCCAGGTTCAGTTTCACGTGGCACATGCCCTTGACGCGTTCCACGTCATGGTCCTGGATGTGCCGGCGATCCTCGCGCAGGTGCATGGTGATGCCGTCCGCGCCGCCGAGCTGCGCTTCCGCCGCGGCCCAGACCGGGTCCGGCTCGTAGGTCCGTCGCGCCTGCCGCACCGTCGCCACGTGATCGATATTGACGCCGAGTTCTATCATGATGTCAGAGTATCCCGCCTCGCAGGTCGTGCAAGTCGGTATGACACGGGCGTTCTCTTATTCCAGCCGCGGGCAAACTGCCCGCGCGTCCGCGGACTACAATTCCGGCATGAATCGTATGCACGCAACCTTCCTGCTGATCGGGCTGATCCTGATGGGCTGTCAATCGAACTGGCCCCAGGCGGTGCCTCGGAAGGTTACGCTCGATCATGTCGCGCAGGTGGCGATGGAGATGCCCAGCTATCTGCCCATTGTGCCGGTGATGATCAACGGGCGCGGGCCGTTCCGGTTCCTGCTCGACACCGGCTGCGCCACGGTGGCGGTGCCGCCGGAACTGGCGCAGCGGCTGGCCTTGCCGCCCGGCGCGGTCACCGGCTCCACATTCGTCCAGTCCGCCAACGGAGCGGTGACCTCCGTTCAGTATGTCCGCATCGATGCCCTCAAGGTTGGCGATGCGGTGTTTGAACAACTCGACGCCAAAGTACTCAAGCTTCCCTCGGCGTATCGGGATTCCGATCTGGCCATCGACGGCCTGCTCGGACTTCGCGTGTTCCACGACATGCTCCTGACCGTGGACTATCCGGCCCGCCGACTGATCCTGGACCCCGCCGGCGAACTGAATCCCGCCGATCCGCAGGTGATCCGCTTTCAGCTTCAGGATGGACAGCACCTGCTCCTTCCCGCCGCCATCGGCGATCAGCCGCTTCGCCTGATGCTCGACACCGGCACCAGCATGGGCCTGCTCCTGCTGCCCGGCGACGCCGCGCAACAACGCTGGGCGCACGGCCCCATCTCCGCCGGCAACAGCGCCAGCGCCACCGGCGGCATGAAACTCACCGTCGGCCGGCTGCGGGATCCGCTTCGCATCGGATCCATCCAGCTATCCAATATCATCGCCTATGCCCTGACCGACAGCGTGATGGTGCTTTCCTCCTCCGAACTGGAGCCGCTCTTCGGCCAGCCTGGATCGCTGCTGGGCGGCCAACTGCTGTCGCAATTCACCGTCGCCATCGACCAGCGCAACGGCCTGGTCCGCCTGCTCGAAGCCGTCCCCGGCGCCGCGCCGCGGCAGCGGTGATGGTTCTTGATGACGGTTTCGGCCGCTGATACGCTGCTCACATGGTGGATGGAACTGTCAACACAGAAACGTCCAACGACACCTCTACGCGGATTAATCGCGTGTTCGGGCCTGTTGTCGCGGGGATGATCATTGATGTGGTTGATCTGCTGACTTTCGGCTCTTTCGGACTGGTGGCGGGCATCCCCGTGGGCGCGTTTGCCGGTTACTGGCTGGGACAGTCGCTGGGCTTGAGCAGGCGGAGTCGTCTGCTCTGTGCCTTGGCGGCAGCGGTGTACTGCACGGTTCCCTTCACGGAATTTGTGCCGCTGGGGACGCTGGTGGGTGCGTATGCACGTTACATGCAAGACCGGTCGGCACCTCCTGACGCTCCCATGCCGGAACCGTTGGACCTGAACCGCGCAGAGCAAGAGCAACCTCGTGCCAAGACGATGTGACGCCGAACTTCAGATCAGGCCGGAACAACACGGAAGCAGATCCTGTTTTGCTGTCATGCCTCGCAGCCTCAGTGCGAATGCTCTTTTTCTTCACACCAGCTTCATCTTCACGCCATAACCCGGTTTCATAGTATCCGCCTAAACCCTGCCGTCGTTACAGCCGATACAACCGGCAGAGCCATCCCACGCGACAGGGCATGGGGTGGCATTGTGCAGGCCCGATCCAGGTGGAACCGCAGGACGGCCAGATGTCCATACCGCAGACACAACCCCGAACGACGCGCCCGATCACAACCGAATCCGCGGAACAGCGGCTTGGGCGACTGGCGGAGGCGTGCTGGCAGGGACAGATGGCCGGCGCGACGCTGGAACTGCACGCCTGGCGGCGCGAGCCGGACTGCCCGGCCGAGGCGGTGCTGCTACTGGCATCGCTGCTGGCCCGGCAGGATCGCTGGGATGACGCCAGGGCGGTGCTCGTCACGCCGCTGGCCAATCCGGCCGGTCGGGAAGCCGCGCAGCCACAGCGACTGGAGATGCTCATCAGCGTGCTGGTTCGTCTGGACATGCTCGACACGGCCAGGCATCTGGCGGCCCAGCTTTACCGTGATTTCGGCCACGATGCGCAGGTCATGACCTGGCTGGCCGCCACCGATATGCCGGGAACGTCGGAACTGACCGGCGCCAATCCGGCGTTGATCGAACAACTCGCGCTGGACCTGGTTCGTCGCCCGAACGTGGTCCCGAGCCTGGTGGCTGCTCAGAAAATCAGCTTTGATGCCGAATCGGCTTCGCTTCTGCGTACCGCCTTGAACCGTGCCGCCCGTGACATGGAACAGGACGGCCACGCCGAAATGCTTTGTCGCGCCATGGCGGAATTGTCCATGATGCTTGGCGATGAGGATGAAGCCCGGCGCTGGGCGCATCGCGGCCTCAAGGCCAATCCCTATGCCGCGCCGCTGGCGCTGGTGCTGGCGAAAGTCGCGGACGATCCGGCGGTCGGACCCGCGGCCACGCACGTGCTCGCGCAGGCGTGTCACGAACATCCGACCTACCCCGATCTTCGTGCCGCGTGGATTCGCCGCGACCATCAGGACGGCAAGGTTCACGTTGCGAAGCATCGTCTGAAATTGTGGCTGGCCCAGACGCCGAACCATCCCGTGGCGGTGCGACTGAAACAGGAACTGGCGGCATGAGTCTGCAACGGCGGATGAATGTGGAGCGATGGATCGACGAAGCCGGCGCAGCCTTCGACGCCCAGGTTTACGACGTCGCTTCCCGCGCCATCGCCAAAGCCCTGGAACTGGACCCCGGCCACCTGCCCGCCCGGCTGCTTCAGGCCCGCATCGAACTGGCACGCAATCGGCCGCATCTGGCCCTGCACACGCTGGACATGCAGCAGCTTCACGCGCACGGCGAAACCACCCCGGACGCGCAGTGGTTGTATGCCGTGGCGCTGGCTCGAAGCCGGCGGTTCAAGGACGCCGTGGAACGGCTGGAAATCCTGCAGGAAAACCAGCCGTCCGACGCACGCATCGCCAGGCTGCTGGCGCAACTGTACCGGCGCATGGGACAGACCGGCGACGCGGTGCGACAGCTTCGCCTCGTCCGCATGCTCTGCCCGGAAGATGCCGCCTCCGCGCGGCTGCTGGCGCGGCTGGTGGAACACGATCAGCCATCGGATGCCGCCGACTTGCTCGGCGAAACGCCGGCGAATCAGCCGGCGTCCGACGACGCCCGCGAGGCCAGGCAATGGGAACGCGCCAAGCTCTGCCGTCAGAGCGGACGTTTGTGCGACGCGGAGGAATCCATCCGGAATCTGCTGGATCAGCAGCCCCGGGAACAGGCGCTGTGGCTGGAAGCAGCCCAGATCGCCGATGAACAGGGGGCCAGCGCATTGGCCCTGCACCGCGCCAGCCACGCGAAGACGCAAGGAGGGGAGGCGTCTTCCGCGGCGCTGGCGGTGCAGGCCAAGGTGCTCATGCACAACGGACGGTTCGGCATGGCGGGGCGATGCTGGTGGCAACTGACGCGACATCAGCCTCAGGACGCCGCCGCATGGGCGGGATTGCTGGTCTGTGCGCTGCAGGTACACCGACCGAAGCTGGTTGACCATGCCCGCAAGCATCTGCGAATCCACGCGAGCAAACAGCAGCGCAGGCAACTCGTCGCCACGCTCTGGTCCGTGGCCTGTGCGGGCCGGGTCATGGCGCAGCTACGCGGCGAACCCGACGTGCAGCCCGTGCCGCAGGCTTCCGTGCTGGATTGCCTGCTGGCTTCGGCGCAGCGCACTTTCGCGGAGCATTGCGAACACTGGCCCCGTCGCGCCGACACGCACTATCACCTGGCGGTCTGCTCGAAAGCGATGGGGGAGAAGGCCATGGCGGTGGACGCGGTGGCCGACGCCCTTCGCGTCAATCCCACGTATACGTCCGCACAACGCCTGGCGACTGATCTCGGCCTGACCGTCGCCGCGGCGTGATCCTCAACCTGTCTCTGATCGCATCATCGACATGGCTTACAATCCCCGCCATGCCTGTGGAAGTGATCGACGATCTGAATGACCCACGTTTGGCGGCATTTCGTTCGCTGAAAGGCCGGGATGCGCCCGCCGGCTGCGGGCGGTTCATTGCCGAGGGGCACTGGCTGGCGCAGCGGCTGTTCGCCGCCAGGCTTGAAGCTGAGCTTGTGCTGACTTCGCGCAAGAGGCGGGACGAAGTGCTTGCCTTTGTGCCCGACCACACACTGGTGCTGGAAGTGCCCGACGATTTCGTGCGGAAAATCGTGGGCTATGAGTTTCACAGCGGCGTGCTGGCGTATGGCATTCGCCCTCAACCGCTGTCGCTGTCGGACATCACATCCCACTGGCCCGACCGCGCGACGCTGCTGGTGCTGCCCAAGGTCATCAGCAACGAGAATCTCGGCGCGCTGTACCGCATTGCCGGGGCGTTTGGCGTCACCGCGGTATTGCTGGGGAAAAGTGCGTGCGATCCGTGGTCCAGGCGCGCGCTGCGGGTATCCATGGGCGCGGTGTTCCGAATGCCCACGGTGATGTGCGACGACCTGCCGGCAGACCTGCGTCGGCTGCGGGAGGAACATGGCGTGCAAAGCGCCGCCACCGTGCTCAAGCCTGGCGCGATCCCGCTGTCCCAGACGAAACATCCCGGCCGGCTGGCGCTGCTCATGGGGCCGGAGGATCAGGGGCTTGAGGATGCGTGGATCGACGCCTGCGATCTGCCGGTGACGATACCCATGTCGATGGGCACGGATTCGCTGAACGTCGCGGTGGCTGCGGCGGTGTGCCTGTACCACTTCACGCAGGGCGGCGGAATCGAGCGGGAAAATGCCGGATTTACAAAATCCGGCTCTGACGAATCGCAGCATGATCCGAGCCGGATTCTGTGAATCCGGCATTCTTCCCGCGTCATCGACCTTCCAGCAGGCGCTGACCGAGAAATTCGTTGAGATCGGGAACCTGGTCGATCTTGTCGATCACCGCCTGAATGTCGTACTCCAGCCGGACGAATTCGGCGTAGTCGGCATAGAGGATGGCGTAGCTGGCGCGGGGGTCGCGGTCTCGCGGCTGGCCGACGGAGCCGGGGTTGATGATGCACTTTTCGCCCTTGCTGAACTGGTAGCGGTTGTCCAGGTCGGCGGGGGGGTAGAAGTCCGGCTCGTCGGTGAAGACTCCGGTGACATGGGTGTGGCCGCAGTAGCAGCGGGTTTCGATGCGATCGAAAATCTGGGCCATCTTGGAAGGCGAGGTGATGACGTCGTCGGGAAAGATGTACTCATTGATGGGCCTGCGGGGCGAGGCATGGACGCACAGCGCGCCGTTGAAGAACCTGCGAACGGCCAGGCCGCCGAGGAACTCCCACCGCCGGCGGCGCTTCTTGACGTCCGGCTCCAGCTCGAATTGCCTTCTCGTCCAGAACGCGGCCGCCTCGGCGCTGGCGTTGAAGGCCGTCGGCTCATACAGGCATGCGAAGTCGTGATTGCCCATGAGCGCCCATTCGCAGCGTTCCATGACCAGATCGAGGCATTCGCAGGGATTAGGCCCGTAGCCGATGATGTCGCCGAGACAGAGGATGCGTTTGACGCCGCGGGATTCGATGTCGTCCAGCACCACGCGCAAGGCGTCGACGTTGGCGTGGATGTCCGACACCAGCGCCACCGGCTCGTCCGAGCTGGCTTCCAGCGCTTCCTCCGGCATCACTTCTTCAAGGCTGAATTCGCGGGGTTCCGCCACAACGTCGTCCTTGCCGTCCGATTATCGTTTCGGACGATGTGAAATGTAGCATCCCGTCCGGGGATGGACAATGGACCGTCGAACGGGGGAAGGCGATTTCCATCGTGGTTCGGGCCGGCCGGCGTATCCCGCGCGAAGCAGGCGTGTGGCGTCTGAGGAGACAATCGCGGGATATCTATCGTGACTTTTACCCTGTGTAACTGCAGGTGACGGCCACAACGGTCGATACCGAAGGATGTCTCGCCACATGGAACCTCCGGGATGTATGAAGGGTCCAATAATATCCGTCCGGCTGTTGATCCGAGGAAGGGTCAGGGGTGTCGGTCCATGCGCGGCACGCGCGGCAAGCCGGCGCGTCGTTCGTTACTGAATGATCCGATTCGCCTGGTGGGCCGGGTGGTGATGGCGGCGGGCATGTTGGCGCTGATCGGCGCGATGGTCCGGCTGGCGGTGCTGGTCGATGTATCCGGCGCGCTGCGGGGCTGGACCTGGCTCACGGCCGGCGTGGGCATGGTCGCCGTCGTGGTCGTCGCCGGTTATCACCTCTGGCTGGCCCGGGCGCATCAGCGCCTGCTTTTTGACCACGACCAGGCGCACCGACTGGCGCTCGTGGCGCAGAACATACCTAATGCCGTGGTGATTCTCGATCACCACGGTCGCATCGTCTGGGTCAACGCGAGCTTCGAGCGGATGACCGGGTACTCGCTTGACGACGTGCGGGATCGCAAGCCGGCGTCCGTGCTGCATGTTCCGATGACCGAACCGGGCGGCGTGCGGCAGTTTCTGACATTCATGCGCAAACGCCGGACGATCCAGATGGAAACCGTCGGCTATACCCGCGGCGGCGATGAGCTGTCGCTGTATGTGGAGCTTCATCCTCTTCCCGAAGAGCAGGGGCAGCCCGGCGGATTTCTGGGCATCGCCACGGATGTGACCGAGCGACGGCGGATGGAGTCGCTGTTGCGTCACGAACGGGAACGGCTGGACCTGGCCCTCTCCGGCGCGGAACTGGGCACCTGGGACTGGAATCCGCAGACCGGAGAAATGCGGTTCGACTCACGCTGGGCGGCGATGATCGGTGAAGACATCGAAGGTCTGCGCGGTTGTCGTGACCAGTGGTGCGGCCGGCTGCATCCGGATGACCAGATGGATGTCCAGAAAAAGCTGCAGGAACATTTTGACGGCCAGAGCGATTTTTTCGAGGCGACGTTCCGGATGCGTCACCACGACGGCACGTGGCGCTGGATTCTCGGTCGGGGCCGGGTGGTCTGTCGCGACCGCGAGGGCAGGCCGACGCGACTGGTCGGCACGCAGATGGACGTCACCGCGGAGCGCGAGGCGATGGCCGAACTGGCCCGCACGCGCCAGCATCTGGAAGACGCCATCAACGCCATCGGCGCCGCCCTGGCGATGTACGATGCGGAAGACCGCCTGGTGTTCTGCAATCAGCAGTACCGCTGGCTGTACTGGCAGGTGCGGGAGGAAATCAAGCCTGGCATGAACCTGGGCGACCTGCTGGATCTGTACGCACGCCGCTATCCCGCCATCCTCAAGGGACAGGAGCGTGAAGCCTGGGTTCAGCACCGGCTCGATCAGCACCACCGCGCTCCGAGCGAGTGGGAACAGCTTCTGGAAGGCCAGTGGATCCGCGTCAGCGATCGTCCCACGGCCGACGGCGGCGTGGTCAGTCTGCGCACCGACATCACGAACCTGAAACAGATTCAGTCGGAGTTGTCCACCGCCAAGGAGGAAGCGGAGATCGCCACGCGGGTCAAGAGCCAGTTCCTGGCGAACATGAGCCACGAAATCCGCACGCCGCTGACGGCGATCGTCGGCTACGCGGAGCTGCTCGAGGACGAAGCGGTGTCGAACGATCCGCGCCGGCGGATCGACGCGGTGACCACCATCCGCCGCGCCAGCGATCACCTGCTGACCATCGTCAACGACGTGCTGGACCTGTCGCGCATCGAGGCTGGTCGGTTGGAACCGGAGCGCGTCGAAGTCGATCTGCCCGACCTGCTCAGCGCCATCGTCGCCCTGATGCAGCCCCGTGCGGCGGGCAAGGGCGTCAGTCTTGGGGCGAAGCTGCTCACCGAGATTCCCACGCGGATCTGGGGCGACCCCACCCGGTTAAGGCAGATTCTGCTCAATCTGGTCGGCAATGCCGTCAAATTCACGGAATACGGCGAAGTGGCGATGGAAGTCGCCGTCGTCGAGCAGATGCCCTCGGTGTCCGCCGAAGCGAAACTTCATCAACCAGACGGCCCGCGCCAGTGGCTGAAGCTCGAAGTGCGGGACACCGGCGTGGGCATGTCCGCCGCACAGGCTCAGCGGTCGTTTGAATGGTTCGTGCAGGCCGACGCCAGCATGACCCGCAAGCACGGCGGCAGCGGACTGGGCCTGACCATCAGCCGTCGTCTGGCGCAACTGCTCGGCGGCAACGTCGAACTGGTCTGGACCAGGGAAGGACAAGGCTCGCTCTTCCGCTTCTATGTCCCGCTGGAATCCACGCCTTCAGCCACGCTCGTGGCGAAATTGCCCGACTTGGACGCCCCCGTTCGCCAACCCGCGGCCTCGACATCCTCCCAGATCGCCGGTCGCGTGCTGCTGGCGGAAGACGGCAAGGACAACCGCAATCTCATCGCGCTGATCCTCCGCCGCGCCGGCGCGGACGTGGACACCGCCGAGAACGGCCGCATCGCCCTGGACATGATTCATGAAGCCCAGAACACAGGCAAGCCCTACCGCCTGCTTGTGACCGACATGCAGATGCCGGAAATGGACGGCTACACGCTTGCCACCACCCTTCGCAACGAAGGCTGCATCATGCCTATCATCGCGCTGACCGCTCACGCGATGGCGCATGACCGCGACCGTTGCCTGCGGTGCGGCTGCGACGATTACGCACGAAAGCCCGTCAATCAGTCGGCTTTGCTCCAGATATGCAACAAGCTGCTCAACCCTTCAAAACGCGACGCCGCCGCGTAAGCGGAACCCGCGACTGTGTTGCGCTGCGCCTTGCTCTATAATCCATCCACCATGAGCATTCCTGTGACATGCGTGTGCGGCAGGAAGTTCAACGTCAAGCCGGAACTTCGCGGCAAGCGGGTTCGGTGCCCGGCGTGCGGCAACGCGCTGCGCATCCCCGGCGCGTCGGATGATTCCATGGCCGCGACGCTGGAAATGCCGGCGTCCAGGATTTCTCCCGCGACGCCGCCGTCCGCGGAGCCGCCGACCCCGCTGTTTCAGATGCCGAGCCGGGATGCCGCTCCTGCGCAGATGACCACATGCCGCGGCTGCGGGGCTTCCGTGCCCCGCGAGGATGTCGCCTGCCCGCACTGCGGCGCTAATGTCGAAACCGGCATCCACATCGCCTCCACCGCCCATCTCTTGCCTCGCCGCCGCCGTCGGATGATCCTGCCCACCTGGATGCTGGCCCTCGGCGGTCTGCTCAGGGACATCCTCACCTTCATCACCCCGCGAGGGATTTCCCCCACGCTCTCCGGCGGCGTGGCGATGATCTTCATGCTCGGACTGTTTGGTCTCGGTCTGGCTATCTGGTCCAACACTGAAAACGGACGCATCTCCTACCTCAACAACATCCTTCCCGACAAACTGACCGACGAGCTGGTGCGTCGCGGCGTGCAGCGCGATCATATCGAGGGCCTTACCGCGATCTCGCTGACCAGTCCACGTCTGGTGACGGATCCGAAGATCACCACCCGGTTCAAATTCGACGCCAAACTCTCGCTTGTCGTCGAAGGCCAAACCTACGTGCTCGGACAGGTCCACGGCGACTACAACCCCGGCCTGCTGATCTTGTCCCGACCGTTGACGGACAACCCCGTGCATCTGACGTTTGATCTGAAGCCGGAGTTCTATGAACGCTTGAACATCCCGGCCCCGAAGTCCAGATAAGTCGGCACACTTCGCCCGCAGGATCGTCACAGACGATACATAACGCCTGACAGACAGGGAACGTCGAGGTTTCTGTCTAAAAAGGGTGTCCTCTTCCACGGGCGAGGTAGTGTTCCATTCGAGAGTAGCCCGGTCCAGACCAGGCCCGCGCGCCGGTTTCGCGCGGCGGCTACGCGCTGGGTTCACCTTTGGCT
>JADLAP010000306.1 GCA_020848195.1 Phycisphaeraceae bacterium | reverse complement strand
AACCCGTTTAAAAAACTTGCCTCCCAAACAGCCATTTACGGCCTGCCCACTATCATCGGGAGATTGCTGAATTACCTGCTCGTACCGCTTTATACCTATAATTTTTCTACCGAAGAATACGGCACCGTGAATGTAATGTACTCCTACGTTTCTTTCCTGCTGATCATCCTCACCTATGGAATGGAAACGGCACTTTTCAACTTTTCACGCAAGAGTGAACAGAAGGAAATGACCTACGGCACTATTTTGATCTGCGTGAGTATCACCTCCCTGCTTTTTACGACCGGCAGCTGGGTTTTTTCTCAGCCCGTTGCGGATATGATCCGCTACCCCGGCCATCCGGAATACATCACCTGGTTCGGGATGATCCTGGGCCTGGATGCCGTCTCCAGCATTGCTTTCGCCAAGCTGCGGGAACAGCAAAAGCCCAAGGCATTCGCGGTCTTTAAAACGCTGAACATTGCTGTGAATATTTTTTTCAATCTGTTCTTCATTGTGTACTGTAAAAATGAATACGCCTCTTCCGGAAGGGGCAGCTGGGTAGAAGCTTTCTACTCACCCGAAGTCGGGGTAGGTTATATTTTCATTTCCAATGTGATCGCAAGCGCTGTCACGCTGTTGGCGTTGCTGCCCTCCATGCTGCAGGTAAAAATAATGTTTGACCGCAGGCATCTGGGAACGGTCATTCGCTATGCGCTCCCGTTGTTGGTGGCCGGCCTGGCAGGGATGACCAATGAAACGGTAGACAGGATCCTACTGCAATATCTTTTGCCGGAGGACGTGGCGTTGTCACAGGTGGGTATTTACGGAGCCTGTTACAAGATCGCGGTTATCATGATCATCTTCATACAGACCTTTCGGTATGCTGCCGAACCGTTCTTTTTTTCACATGCAGGAGAGAACGATGCCAAGGCGGTCTACTCCCGGGTGATGAACTATTTTACCATCGTATGCATGGTTATTTTTCTGGGGACCACCCTGAACATTTCCTGGATACAGTATTTCGTAGGAGAGGACTACCGTGCGGCCCTGGCCGTGGTGCCCATTTTGCTGATAGCGAAATTCTGCCTGGGTGTTTTCCTCAATCTGTCTATTTGGTATAAACTCACCGGCAAAACCCTGTGGGGCGCTTACCTGACCATCCTGGGAGCGGTCATTACCGTCATAGGGAACTTCATCTTTATACCCGTTTACGGATACATGGCCAGCGCCTGGACCACACTGGTATGTTATGCTGCCATGATGATCGTATCCTACTTCATAGGCAATAAACATTATCCTGTGAATTACGACCTTAAAAGATTTTTTGGATACGTTACATTATCGTTAATTTTGTACGCTTTAAGCGGGTACATTGAAGCTGGGTCCATTATTTTGGATGTGTTGCTGAAGAATCTGCTTATTTTGTTTTTTGTGATCGTAGTATTTGTGTTTGAAAGAAAAAATTTGAGCAAACCGGTATGACCTGCTGGCTCCTGTTAAAATGAAGGTAAAAATTATAAATAAGTCAAAGCATCCACTGCCTACGTATGCTACCTCGGCTGCAGCAGGCATGGACCTGCGGGCGAATCTGGATGCTCCCATTGTTTTAAGATCGCTTGAGAGAACCCTGGTCCCTACGGGGTTGTTCATTGAATTGCCCGTGGGCAGCGAGGCGCAGATACGTCCGCGTTCCGGACTTGCGTTCAAGAACGGATTAACTGTACTTAATTCACCGGGAACTATTGATGCAGATTACAGAGGAGAAGTAAAAGTGATATTAGTGAACCTGTCCAAAGAAGATTTTACCATCAATGACGGTGAACGCATTGCCCAAATGGTGATCGCAAAGCACGAGCAGGCTGAGTGGGTTGAAGTGACCGAACTGCAGGAATCGGATAGGGTAGCAGGAGGATTTGGAAGTACGGGGAAAAAATAGCGGCAGCGGCAGCGGCAGGAGCAGCGGGCAGTTAACTGCTTCCTGCTACTGCCACTGCTGCTTTATAAATACGAAGAAGAGTTATGAAGATAATAATACCAATGGCCGGAATGGGAAAGCGGATGCGTCCGCACACGCTCACCGTGCCCAAACCGTTAATTCCTATCGCTGGAAAACCCATGGTGCAGCACATTGTGGAGGATCTGGCTGGAATATGTCCTGAAAAGATCACAGAGATAGGCTATGTGATATCCCGTGTTTTCGGCAAAGAGGCTGAAGCCAATCTTTTGGCGGTGGCAAAAAAACTCGGTGCACAGGGAAAGATCTATTACCAGGATGAACCCCTGGGTACTGCCCATGCCATTTTATGTGCCAAGGATTCCCTGGATGAAAAAACACTCATCGCCTTTGCAGATACTCTGTTTATACCGGATAAAACGGCCAAAGTGGATACCAGCAAGGATGGCATCATCTGGGTGCAGAAGATCGAAGATCCGCGTCAGTTCGGTGTGGTAAAGCTTGATAAAGAAGGAATCATCACTGATTT
>JADLAP010000003.1 GCA_020848195.1 Phycisphaeraceae bacterium | reverse complement strand
GCAACTGGATTCACGAGGCCCGCTGGCGGCGCAACAAGCCCTGATCCGCCAGGCGAAAGCCGCCGGGCTGCGGCCTGATCCACGACTGCTGTCGTCGTACAGGCAAGGCGTGCGGAACGTGGAACGGCTGTGGAAGGATGTGTTCCGCGCCCAGGTCGGTCGGCTCGACACCCGCGGCGATCTGGGCACGCTGGCCACCATCGCCGTCAAGGCCTACCCCAAATGGAAGGATTTCCTCGCTCAAGTCCACGGATAACCATCTTGCCGTGACGGCATCATTTCCTTGCCAATACCACGGCGACTTATTTTCAACCACGGAGCATCACCCATGAACATCAGAGTTGGCTGCATCGGCACCGGCAACGCCGGAACGCATCATCTGCTGCGGATGGAGAAGTATCTGCCCGGCAGTTGCGTGGCGTTCTCCGACGTCAAACGCGACACGTTCGACCGACTCGTCGCCAGCTACTACGGCGAAGGAGGTGGCGATCACGGCGACTTCCGAAGCCAGGCGTTTCCCCTGCGACCGGAATTTCGCAACATTCCCTTCTACACCGATCCGGAGGAAATGCTCCGGAAGGAGGACATCAACACCGTCATCATCGCCAGCTATGACAGCCACCATGCCAAGGCGGTGGAAACATGCGTCCGTCACGGCATGAACATTTTTCTGGAAAAACCGATCGCCATCACCGAGCCGGATGTGCGCATGGTCTGGAACCTGCTGCGCAACTACCCGAAGGTGACCACGGTGAACTTCAGCCTCCGCGGCTCGCCGGTGTCCGAATCGGCCCGGCGGCACATCCAGAACGGAACCATCGGCCGCATCGTCTCCGTGCAGTTCGTCAACAACGTCCACTACGGCGACTGCTATTTCCGCGGATGGATGCGCACGCAGAATCGTGTCGGCAGCCTGATGCTCCAGAAAGCCACGCACGATCTGGACCTGATCAACTACTTCATCGGCCTGACCCCCGTGGCGGTGTCCGCGTTCGGCTCGCGCCAGGTCTACGGCGGCGACATGCCCAACGATCTGACCTGCGACGACTGCGACCGCAAAATGACCTGTCCCATGAGCATCTACCGAAGGCAGATGGACGCCTCCAAAGCGCTCCCCGGGCCGGGCAATCGTTTGTGCGTTTTCGCCAAGGAAATCGACATCGAGGACAACCAGGTCGTGGCCATCCAGTACGAACGCGGCGTCACCGCTTCATTCTCGCAGACCTTCAACGCGCCTCACGCCGGAGGCCAGCGCGGCGGATATTTCATCGGCACCGAAGGCATCCTCGACTTCCGCTACTACGGAGAATTCGATGAATTTCCCAGCACCGGCGCGTATGTCAAAGGAACCAGCACCATTCACATCACCCGTTACAACGACCGGCCCGGCTCGTCCATCCACGAAACCCACGACTGGGCCAACATCGGCCACTTCGGCAGTGGAGAAGCCCTGGCCGAAGGCTGGATCAAAAAGCTCAACGGCCAGCCTTCGTCCATCAACGCCGACATCCGCGACGGCTACGTCAGCGCCATGATGTGCCTGGCCGCCGACAAATCCATCCGCACCGGCGGTCAGATGATCAAGCTCGATCTGAATCTGTAAACCCTATAAGGAATTGATGTCATGATGACTTTCCAAGGAACGCCTGCCGAGATCGGACAGGCCTACGGCGGGCAGTGCAAACAGGCCATTTTGAAGAACCTCGATATCCTCGTGTTTCGCAAGGGCTATGAGCCTCTGCCGCGGCAGGACAAGGATTTTCAGACGTGGATGCGAGGCCAGGAGTCGCTGATCGGCAAGCCGTTTCCCTGGCTTTTGGAGGAAATGCGCGGCGTCGCATCCGCCGTCGGCGTGGAATATGAAGACGTCCTGCTGCTCAATCTTCGCGCATGGCAATTTGACATCTATGGAGCCAAGCCGAAGCTCGGCGGCTGCTCCAGCATGGCTGTCACGCTGCAGGATGGGACGGTGGCTCTGGCTGGCGCGCTCGATGATCCGCAGTGCTACTACTGCGGCCCGATTCGCGTCCAGCCACGACAGGGTTACGCCTTCATCACGTTTCCCATCACGGGAACAAGCTGGGTCAGCCGAGGCTTCAACAGCCGAGGCCTGAGCCTGGGCATTTCCTCGCAACCCACGTTCAATATTCCCCGGCTGGATCACGCCATCAACCAGGACCTGGCCTGCCGGGCCATCATGCAGACCTGCGCCACGGTGGCGGAAGTCCGCGATTTCTGCCGCAAATATCCTTTCACGATGAACCTCGTGGCGATCGATGCGACCGGCGGCATCTTCGGCGCGCAACATACCGCAGCGGGCATGTTTGAAATACCCGCCAAGGGCGGTTGCGCTCTGACCAACCATGTCGAGGACGCGCGCATGAAGCAGTGGATGACGGAACGGAAGGTTGACATCACTTCCATCTGCGGCACCAGCGTCGCGCGCCTGGAGCATCTGCGGCAGTTCATCGCCGTGCGCGGCGGCAAGTGCAGCCTGCAGGATGTCATCGATCTCATCAACCATCGCGATGACGCGAATCCCGGCACCATCCACAACAAAGGTTCCATCTACCTCACGGCTGCCAATCCACAGAAATCGCCGAATACGTTCTGGATCCGTCAGCCTCAAGCGACGGAAAACAACACCGATTTTGTTCCTTACCAGGTGATTGAGTCTTAACCCGAAATGCCCCAAACCATGCCCACATTCCCACCCCTGAACCGCCACAAGACCAACCCCATCAGCCTGCGCATCTGGTATCCCCGCATCGCGGACGACGCCAGCTTCGATCGGCTGCTGGGCCATCTTCAATACATTCACGCCGACCGTGTCTACTTTTTCGACAACGGCTACATGGACAATTACCAGCTAGCGCCGCAGACGCTGGCCGAGCGGCTGCCGATCCTGAAAAAGCGCATCGCGAAGCTGAAGGAACACGGCATCGTCGGCGGCATCAACTCCGGCGCGACCATCGGCCACGGCGGCAACTTCGCCGGAGCCGAACGTCTGATGGACCTGGATTGGTGGGTCGCCAACAACGGCGACCAGCTCGTCGGCATCGCCTGTCCGCTGGGCGACAAGTTCCAGCAGTGGCTCACCGATTACTACCGGGGCCTGGCGGAAACCGGCGCGGAGGAAATTTTCATCGACGACGATCTGCGCCTCTACAACCACGGCGCTGCGCCGGTCGGAGACTGGGGCTGCTTCTGCCCACGACATCTCGCTGAAATGAAAAAACGCACGGGCCTGACGCTGACCCGCGAACAGCTCTCCGCCGAGATCGGCAAGCGCTCGCCGGGCCTGGTACAGGAAGCGTGGATCTCACTCTGGAAGGAAAACTTCCTGCATCTGTTGGGCATCATGGAAAAGGCTGTGCACGCGGTGAATCCGAAGCTGCGTCTGGGCCTGATGCCCGTGCAGAACTTCATCCGCGACTTCGGCGAGGATTTTCTGCAGGACGCCATTCGCGTGATTTCCACGGGCAATAGGCCTCTGCTGCGCACGCATGACTACCACTGCCAGCCGCACGAGATGTATCCCGGCTCCGGTCTTGCGGCCAAGCGCACCGCGCCGCCGGAATCCGAACATCTGGCGGAAATTGAAAACACGCCGCACAACCATCATGAGTACGTGCGTTCGCCGAAGACCACGCGCTACGCCATTCTCGCGTCGCTGGCGCTGGGCATGGGCGGCGCGGCCGTGACGTTCGGCGATGACCAGCGCGACATGCCCTGGGAAAAAGCCTACCTCGACATGCTGCGCGACAACGACCCGTTCTTCCGCACCGTCGCGGACCTGGTCTACCGCGACACCGTTCTGCAAGGCATTCCCATTCGCCGCCGGGCGTATCAGCGGAAAGTCCGCTACATCGACAGCATCGAGAACATCTGGAACGATTCGATCCACGAGCAGCCGGACAGCCTGGCGGGCATCTTCGGCGTGGCGTATCAGTTCGATCCGTGTCCGGTCTGGCTGCTTGGCGAAATCCCCGCCACGATGGCGCCGGAGGAGATTGAATTCACGCTGAAGCGCGGCGCGGTGATCGACTCGACGGCTGTGAAATGTCTGCACCGGCTTGGATACGGCTCGCGGCTGGGCGTCAAGGCCGGCCAGAAGGTGCCGTACCACCGCGGGCACAGGTTCCTGCCCCATGACCTGACCGCGCCCTACGGCGGCGACATCAACGCGCTGCGCGTCAACTTCGAGGTCTTCCATCTGGAAGCCGAAAAGGGATGTTTCGAGGAAGTGTCGGAGTTCGTTTCATGGGCGGGCAATCGCGTGGCGGGCGGCATTCTCGTGCAAAACAGCCGCGATGGCCGCAATGTCATCCTGCCCCACGCCCTGAGCATGAGCGGCTTCGCGTTCACCGGCATCGTCAACACGCAGTACCGCCATCTGATGCGCCGGCTGCTGGCGCACAGCCTCGGTCAGCCGATGAAACTGCACCTGGAAGCTCCGTCGCGCATCTGGCCTTACTACCACGAACGCGCCGATGGGGCCGCCATCATCACGCTCCTCAACGCCTACTACGACGACATCAGCGATTTCGCTATCGTCCTTGGCGAGGGCGAACGTTTGTCGGGCAAGAAGGTCTACCGCGTCATGCCCGACGGCCGGCTGGAACACCGGCCCACACTCCAACTCCACCGCGAGCAAAATGGAACCGTACGCCTGAGGATCGACAAGGCCAACGCGCTGATGAACTGCGACGTGCTGGTGTTGATGATCGCGTGACCGACCGAACGACTCGGCGGCAGATCGACTCACCCAAGCTCATCCGACAAGCGTGTAGGTCGCTTCATGGATGGCGTGGATTGTGAGGGAAAGAACCATCGAGTCAGGCGCGTACGGGCAGCGCCAGGATGGTCGTCAGGCAGGTGAAGACATCCACGTTGCGATGGACGCCGGCGAATTGCTCCTGCCGCGGCCCTATGGCGCTGAGGGGAGCCCAGTCGGACGTGTGGGCGGTTCCGTTGAACGCCACACCGGTGCGGTTGGCGATCATCTGACCCAGCAGGCCTACGAATGTGCGGTGTTGCTGCTGCAACTCCGGCACGGGTTGACTGTTCAGGCTTGCCGCCAGCGCCGCCGCTTCCGGTTCGCGCAGTGACATGCCGGTGGCTTGAGCAACGATCTGCGTGATGGTGTTGGCATGGTTGCCCCGTGCGGCGATCTGTTGCGTGATCCATTCAAACGAACGACGCACCTGGCGAAGCTGGCGGAACAGATTGGTGGAATCCAGATATTCCGCGCCCATGCCGAGCAGGCCGGGGTTGGAGTTGCCGTGGTCGGTCGTGACGACGACCAGCGTGTCATCCCGGTCGCGGGCAAAGGCCAGTGCCACGCCAATCGCGTCGTCGAACGCCAGTTGTTCTTCGATGATCGCGGCGGCATCATTGTTGTGCGCGGCATGGTCCACGCGTCCGCCTTCGACGAGCAGGAAAAACCCCTTCGGCCCGGTTGCCAGCGCATCGATCGCCCGTTGCGTCATCCGCGCCAGCGTCGGCACGGCGGTCCGAACATCCACATCCGCCCTGCGATCCAGCTCAAACGGCACATGCGAGTCCGCGAACAGGCCCAGCAGTTTGCCGCCTTCGGAACCCCCGGAACCCCCGGAACCCCCGGAACCGGGCCTCCACGCGTCCAGTTCGCCTGCCGACTGCACGACGGCGTACCCGGCCTTGCGGTAGTCGCCCAGCAGATCGCGCCGATCATCCCGGCCTTCGGGTCGGAAGAACTTGCTGCCGCCGCCGAGCAGCACATCCACACCCACTTCGTCGAGGTATTGCGCCGCGATGGTTGGTTCCTGGTCGCGGTGCGTAACCATCGCGGCAAAACCCGCGGGCGTGGCGTGCGTGATGGTCGTGGTGGAGACCAGTCCGAGCCGCCGTCCCGACTGGCGCACCAGCCGGCCGATGGGCGTTCGTTTCTCGCCGCTGGGCAGGATGTTCAGCGTAGCGTTGTTGACGCGCCGGCCCGACGCCCAGGCGCTGGCGGCCGCGGCGGAATCGGTCACCAGCGAGTTGGCCGACGACGTGTCGTACATCCCCTGTTCCGTCCCCGCATCGCGCAGCATCTGGCCCCAGTGCGTCGGCGAACCCCCGTCCATTTGTCTTCGCATTTCCGCCAGCGACAGCACGCCCATGCTCATGCCGTCGCTGACCATGAAGATGACGTTGTGGACGGTCGCGGCACGATCCGGCTGCGTCGCAGGCACGGAGGCCATTGCTTCCCCGCGCACGCTGGACCAGGGCAGCACGGCCGCTCCCGCTGCGGCCGCGGTTGCGCCCAGCCACTGTCTGCGGGACAGAGGGAACGGTGTGGAGCCGGAGGGTCGGTGGTTTCGCTTGCGCATCATGATGGTTTGCACCGATTTGTCGTAGGGTGTTGGAGAATTGTCGATCATAGCCGGGCAGCGCGACCGTTCGGTTACGACGATGCAAATTCACGCGCGGGCCTCATTGCAGACTTTTTCCCATTGTTCTTCGAGCCGCTTGTCCGAGGCTTTCGCGGCTGTGCCCAGGTGCTGGGCGAAGAGCGACACCCGCCATTCCTCCAGCAGCCAGCGATAGGTCCGCCACTGTGGAAACCGCTGCGGCTGTTTCGCCTGCGGGGCGGCGAAGCAGGCGTTCCATCGCGGCTGAATCCGGGTAAGCCATTGCTGGTCCTTCACCACGCCGCCTTCCGACAGCTTGTGCAGACGCACCCGCATCGCTTCCACGTACCGAGGCAGGTGCGTGATCTGGGGCCACGGCGTCTGAAGCAGAAAACCGTCGGGCAACAATCGCTTCGCCTGATCGCGCAGATCGGCCAATGATGCGCGCCACGCGGCGGGCGCGGGCTGCTCCAGCGCGGCACATACGGACGAAGCTCGCTCCAGCAGGGCGCTGAGCACCGTGACGACCTCCTTGGACGAAGTATTGATCCGGTTCCACGCCTGATCCGCCAGCGCCTCGAACGCATCTTTTCGTCGGGGCAGTTCCTTCGCGTCCGCCAGACCTCGTGCGACGATCAGTTCCATCATCTCCTGTTCCAGCGTCCGGCTCTGGCTCAGCGCCTGCCAGTGCAGTCGCAGGGCGTTCATGCCGGCCTGGACGTGGCGCAGGTGGGACGAAATGGTCTGGCCGATCTGGATCGTCACCAGCCGCCGGACGCCGCGCCAGCTCTGCTGCACCGCGTCCTCCGGCGAAGGCAGCAGACGAAGGCCCACGCGGTCGCCCTGATCGATGATGGCCGGATGGCTGACCAGGTTCATGCCCATGCGCGGGGGCAACTCCACCTGCTCGGGCAGTTCGTCCCAATCCCAGTTGGTCAGGCCGTCGCGATGCCACGGCGACCTGGGCAATGTCAGGGCATCGGTGATTTTCCGGCTGACCTGGGACTTCAATTCCCCCAGGTCCCGGCCTTCGGCGATCACCTTGCCGCCGGCGCCGAGGGCCTGGATGTTCATCCGCAGGTGCGGCTCCAGCGCCTCCAGATCGATCACGGCCGGGGGGATGATCTGTCCTACTTCGCGTCCCAGTTCCTGCGCCATCTGCTGCGCCAGATCGCCTTCGCCAAAGCGCAGGCGTGGCAGGATGCGCCGGGCCGAGTGCGGTGCGGGCACGAACAAGCCCCGCCACGGCATCGGCAACGCGCGGAGGATCGCCGTGAGCAACTCCTCCAGCCGCCCCGGAACCAGCCACGCCAGCCGTTGCGTGTTCAGCGAACCTAACCCCTCGGCCGGGACTTTCACCGTCACGCCGTCCCGCGGCGACGCCGCGTCGAACTCATACGACAATGGCAGCGAAAGTCCCGACATTTCCAGCATTTTTGGAAATGCCTGCGAATCCCACCGTGGATCGTCCAGCTCCGGCAGCAGATCGCTCTGCCTCATCCAAAGCAATTTGGGTTGCCGGTGCTCCGCGCGCCGTCGCCAGTGGTCCAGCGACGCCAGCGAATACACCTTCTCCGGCAGCTTGCGGTCGTAGAACGCGAACATCCGTTGCTCGTCGAGGGTCAGTTTGCGGTCCCGCCGGCGTGCGATCAGTTGCGTCAGTTGCTTGCGCAATCGCTGATTCTGCTGGAAAAATGGAGCGTCGCAGTCGCAGTCCTCCTCCACCAGCGCGTGCCAGATGAACATCTCGCGGGCCTTGACGGGATCGACCCGGCCTAATCCGATGCGGCGGCGAGGCACAATGGGCAGACCCAGCAGGCTGACCTTTTCCCACGCCACCACCTGTCCCGGCCGGCGATCCCACCGCGGCTCGCCGTGGCTGCGTTTGACCAGGTGCAGGGCCAGCGGCTCGATCAGGCCCGGATCGATCTTCGCCGCCACGCGGGCGTAGGTGCGTTCCGTCTGCACGATTTCCGCCGCCACGATCCACGCCGGTTTCTCGGTAAAAAGCACCGAGCCGGGCCAGAGGAACAGTTCGCCCTCGTCCGTGCCGCGGTAGGCGTGACGCTGCCCGCGCATGGCGATGTTGGAGAGCAGGCCCGTCAGCATCGCGCGATGGATCGGCAGCGACTGGTCCTTGCGTGGATGACGTTTGAGACCGGATTCCTCCGCCAGGTCCGCCAGTTGACGGTATACCTCGGTCCACTCCCGGCAGCGCGTGTAGGACAGGAAATTCTGCTGGCACGCCTTGCGCAGCTTGCTGTGCGACAGCGTCTGCTTGAGGTGGTGGTAGAAGTCCCACAATTTGAGAAACGCCAGGAAATCCGAGTCTGGCGTGCGGTAACGCTGATGCGCCGCGTCGGCGGCCTGCTCCTGTTCCGGCGGGCGAAGGCGGGGATCCTGACACTCCAGCGCCGACGCGATGATCAGCACTTCCGACAGGCAGTTTTCCTTGTCCGCCGCGAAGATGACGCGTCCCAGCCGCGGGTCCACCGGCAGTTTCGCCAGCGTCCGGCCGATGGGGGTCAGCTCATGCTGTTCGTCCACGGCCTGAATCTCGCGCAGCGTGCGATAGCCTTCCTGAATCATCCGCGTCCGCGGCGGCTCCAGGAACGGAAATTCCTCCACCGCGCCCAGTCGCAGCGATTTCATCTGCAAAATCACGCTGGCCAGACTCGTGCGGAGAATCTCCGGCGTGGTGAAGGCGTCGCGGCCATTGAAATCCGTTTCGCTGTAGAGCCTGAAGCAGATGCCAGGTCCGATGCGGCCGCACCGGCCCGCACGCTGCCGCGATGAGGCCTGCGCTACCGCCTCGATGGGCAAACGCTGCATTCGGCTGCGCGAGGAATATCGGCTGATTCTCGCGGTTCCCGTGTCGATGACAAACCGGATGCGCGGGACGGTGAGCGATGATTCGGCGACATTGGTGGCGAGGATGACGCGGCGTGCCGGGCCTGGGTTGAAGATCGCCTGTTGCTGCGACGTGGGCAGCCTGGCGTACAGGGGCAGCACCTGCGTGGCCTGCGCGGAGGAATCGCCGGGCAGCGGCGTTCTGCGCAGGGCCTTGGTCACGGATGCGATCGCGCGTTCCGTGGGGAGGAAAACGAGCATGTCGCCGCGGTCCATCGCCGCCGCTTCGCGCACGACATCGACGACGGCGCGTTCGAAGGCGCTGTCCTGCGCGTTGTCGCCGGCGTCGTGGTCTTCGTCCGTGTCCATGGGGCGGTAGAGGATGTCCACGGGCCAGCTTCGGCCGCTGACTTCGATGATGGGCGAAGGCTTGCCGTCCGGGCCGGGAAAGTGGGCGGCGAAACGATCGACGTCGATGGTGGCCGACGTGATGACCAATCGCAGTTCCGGCCGGCGGGGCAGCAATTGGCGCAGGTAGCCCAGCAGAAAGTCGATGTTCAGCGACCGCTCATGCGCTTCGTCGAGGATGATCGCGTCGTAGCCGAGCAGCATGCGGTCGGTCTGGGTTTCCGCCAGCAGGACGCCGTCGGTCATGAACTTGACCATGGTGTCCGGGCTGGTGGCGTCGGTGAAGCGGACCTTGTAGCCGACGAGTTCGGGGGCGCGCAGCTCCTGGGCGAGACGAGAGGCCAGCGCCCTTGCGGCGATGCGGCGGGGTTGCGTGTGACCGATGAATCCTTCGTGGCCGTAGCCCGCTTCGAGCAGGCATTTCGGCAATTGCGTGCTTTTGCCGGACCCTGTTTCCCCAGCGACGACGACGACCTGATTGCTCCGGATCGCGTCGATGATGCGCCGGCGATGTTCGGCGATCGGTAGATCAGGCGGATAGTCCAGCGCGAACGTGGCCTGTGACCGGCGGTGGCGGCGTTCGACGGATTGGTCCATCGCGCGGGCAAGGCGAGTCAGGTTGCGGTCGCACGGGTGGCCGGACGCCAGCGACTGACGCGCTGACTGCAGCATCCGCGCCAGGCGTGGACGATCCCGTCGCATCGCCTGCGGGAGCCATTGGCCGATCTGATCCACCTGTGTTTCCACGGGGCAGATGATAGCCGGTGGCTGGGTCATGCTGGTTGCTCGTGTCGTTCCGCGACGCCGCAAGCGGCGATGGCAGAAACGCGGGCGAAACGGTATGGTGCAGCTTCGGTCCATCAAGGATGTTTTCAGCGGGATGCGCACGGATATGAAAATCGTTTGTCTGGACGGCTACACGCTCAATCCCGGCGACATTTCATGGTCGCCGTTCGAGGCGCTGGGGTCGTTCGTCACTTACGACCGGACGTCGGCGGATCAGATCGTCACACGCGCGCAGGGAGCACAAATCCTGCTGACGAACAAGACGATGCTGTCCGCGCGGACGCTGACGCAGTTGCCGCAGGCGAAGTACATCGGCGTGCTCGCCACGGGTTACAACGTGGTGGACGTCAAGGCGGCCGCGGTCCAGGGCATCGTTGTCACCAACGTGCCCGCGTACGGCACGGATTCCGTGGCGCAGCACGCGGCGGCGCTGCTGCTGGAACTGGCGCGTCGCGTGGGGCTGCATCATCAGGCGGTGGCGGCGGGACAGTGGACGAAGAGTCCGGACTTCTGTTTCGCCGTGGCGCCGGTGATTGAACTGACGGGGCGGACATTGGGCATCGTCGGCTTCGGTCGCATCGGACTGGCGCTCGCTCGTATCGCCAGCGCCATGGGCATGATCCTGCTGGCCCACCACCCGCGACCGCTCGAACCTTCCCGGCTTGGCGGCCTGAACGTCACGCAGGTGGACGACGTGGACGACCTGTTCGCGCAGTCGGACGTGATCAGCCTGCACTGCCCGCTGACCGAGCAGACGAAGCATCTGGTCAACGCCCGGCGACTTGCGATGATGAAGCCGACGGCATTCCTGCTCAACACCGGTCGCGGCCCGCTGGTGGATCAGGACGCACTGGCGAAGGCGTTGCACGAAGGCCGCCTCGCCGGCGCGGGGCTGGACGTGCTGGATGTGGAGCCGCCGGCATCGAACAATCCGCTGCTGGCCGCGCCGAATTGCATCATCACGCCGCACCTGGCCTGGTACGCCCAGGAAGCGAGGCAGCGCCTGATGCGGATCGCGGCCGAAAACCTTCACGCTTTCCTCGCGGGAAAGCCGGTCAATGTGGTGAGATGATATTTAGCCGCAGATGAACGCAGATGAACGCAGATAAGAGAATCAAAGAATGATGAAATGAATTCATCCATGCATTGCTGTTGTATTCGCTTCTTCATCTGCGTTTATCTGCGTTCATCTGCGGCTAAAAAAGGACTGGTCCATGCAATCGATGCTGATCCATGGCGGGCGGGTGATTGATCCGGCGACGGGGCTGGATGAGACGGCGGATGTTCTGCTGGAAGACGGCAAGGTCAAACAGATCGGCAAGCTGCCGCGCGATGCCGCGCCGCGGACGTTCGACGCCTCCGGCTGTATCGTCAGCCCGGGTTTGATTGACATTCATGTCCACTTCCGCGAGCCGGGCCAGGAGGAGAAGGAGACGATCGCCACCGGCTCCGCGTCGGCGGTGGCGGGGGGGTTCACCAGCGTGTGTTGCATGGCGAACACGGACCCGGCGATTGACGACGATGGCCGGATCGATTTCGTCTACCACCAGGCGAGGAAGGCGAACAAGGCGAATGTTTTTCCCATCGGTGCGATCACCAAGGGTCGCGCGGGCCAGGAGCTGGCGGAGATCGGCCTGATGGCGGCCAGCGGGGCGGTGGGCTTCAGCGACGACGGCGTCGCCGTGGCCAGCGCGGCCGTGATGGCCAAAGCGCTCGCCTACATCCACATGACCGGCAAAGTGCTGATGCAGCACTGTGAAGACCCGCAGCTCGGCGGCGGCGTCATGAACGCCGGCACGCTGGCCACACGGCTGGGCCTGGCCGGTTGGCCCCGCGCGGCCGAGGAAATCATCATCCAACGCGACATCCTGCTCAACCGCGACATCGGCGCCCGCTACCACGTACAGCACCTCTCCGCCGGCGGCAGCGTCGATCTGATCCGCCGCGCCAGGCACGATCTCTTCGGTCAGGCCCACATCACAGCCGAGGTTTCACCGCATCATCTGCTGCTGACCGAGGAGTGCTGCGCCGGCTACGACGCGAACTACAAAATGAACCCGCCGCTGCGGAGCAAACGCGACATCGAAGCGCTGCTCGCCGGCGTGGCCGACGGCACGATCACCATCCTCGCCACCGATCACGCGCCTCATACGTTGGAGGAAAAGGCCCTGGAATTCGTGGCCGCGCCCTTTGGCATCATCGGACTCGACTGCGCTTTGGCGCTCTACATCAAGGCCCTGATCCATTCCGAAACGCTGACATGGCCCCGCATGTTGGCGATGATGACCAGCAACCCGGCCCAACTCTGCACGCTCGCGGGCAAGGGCACGCTCGCGCCAGGCAGCGACGCCGACGTGACGGTGATTGATCCGAATCTGGCGTGGACGATCGACGCCAACCAGTTCGCCAGCAAGAGCCGCAACTGTCCGTTCCACGGCTGGAACGTGACGGGTCGGGCGATCGGCACGATCGTCGGCGGCGAGATGAAATATGTGCTGGATGCCGACCGGATGCGCACGGCGAACACGTAGCGCCGCGACTTGTCGCGTGCGATCAACGCACACGTAGCGCCGCGACTTGTCGCGTCTTTCGGCGATCACCCGGCCACGCGGGATTTGCGCGTGGGACTGAGCACAAGGCCCAGACTCAGACAGACCAGACCCAGTGCCGCCACGACCGGCCTCAGCGGCCCCGTGGTCAGTCGGATCAGCGTCGATTGCACTTCCACCGGCGGCACGCAGTTGACGCCCGGCACCGGCACGGGATGTTCCACCATCGCTTCCACCGGCTTCGGTTGGCAGAGCATCTGGCCTGCTTCCGATGGCTGGTATCGCAACGACCAACCTTTCTGGTCATCCGTCGGCAGCACGATGCCCACCGGCAGCAGTGGCGCCGGTGGCGCCATCAACTCCACGCCCTGCGGCTTCTGACGCAACTGCTCGAAGGCCAGACGCTGAAGCAGCAGGGGGTCGTCCTGCTCCACGGCACGTTCGAGGGCCTGGTAGTCCTTCAGTTCTTTGCCGATCTGCCCAGCCTGCACCCGCATGACGTCCAGTTGCCACGCCAGCGCCTTGGACTGCTTCCACGGCGGAATCAGCAGGCAAGCGCCGAAGATCGCCGCGCCGCACAGCACCAGCAGCCAGCCGGGAATGGCGTCGAAGAAGGTCCATCGGGATTCATGGGATGCGCGCACCATGGCCGTGCATGTTATCGACCACTTGGCGGTTTGGCCATGAATAGACAGGTTGGTGCAATGACCGAAGATCCAAGCCCGAAACTGGGTATTCAGTTGACTCCAGTCACCCCTGCCACTTGCGTTGTGGGCAGGGGCTGATGTTACAAGCGGAGGAGTTCCGTG
>JADLAP010000002.1 GCA_020848195.1 Phycisphaeraceae bacterium | reverse complement strand
GCGGCGAACGCAGCCAGGTCCATCAGATGCCGCGGATTGTGATGGTGTCGCCAGGCATAGTAGCAACAGCCCAGGATCAGCCCGATCATGCCGCCGTGGCTGGCCATGCCGCCCTGGTTGATCGCCAGCAGGCTCCACCACGGCGCGTGATCCTGAAACGTCCACAGCAGTTCCGGCTGATAGAACAGGGCGTAGCCGACCCGGCCGCCGACCACCGCGCCGATCGCCAGCGTCCCCACGAGATCGGCCGTCTCACGCAATTTGACCGTGGTCAGGCCGGCCTTGCAGATGCGACGAATGGCCAGATAGCCCAGGTAAAAGCCCAGCAGATAGCTCAGCCCGTACCAGCGGATCGGACCGCCCTCCCATAGCTTGATCGCGTAGGGATCGATCGTGTGCAGCCACATCGCCAGTTGAGAACACATCATTTCCGCAGGATACCCGACGGATGCCGTGTGTGACGAACTGCAGGATTGTTTACATGCCGCTTAATGGATTAGAATGTCCTTTTCCCGCCCCTGTGGCGACTGTCACGGAAGCCTACCGACCGTCTTGGAGATGTGAAGCTCCATGTCCGACAACAAAACACATGACACGTGCCCGTTTCACCCCGCTTCGGCGATGGACTATCTGCCGCTGCCGAGCCTGCGCGATCTTCAGCTGCGCCGGCTCCAGAGCATCGTAAGCCACGCCTGCCGGAATGTCCGCCTGTTCCGCCAGCGCATGGAGGAGCGGAAGCTGACGCCCGATCATGTGCGGACGCTGGACGATCTGTCGAAGCTGCCGTTCACCGTCAAGACCGACCTGCGGGACGAATATCCATTGGGCCTGCTGGCGGTTCCGATGACTGAAGTTGTTCGTCTGCACGCCTCCAGCGGCACCACGGGCAAGCCCATCGTCGTGGCGTACACCAAGGATGACATCGACGTCTGGTCGAACGTCATGCTCCGATCGCTGGCCTCGTGCGGAGTCCATGCCGGCGATGTCGTGCAGAACTCCTACGGCTACGGCCTGTTCACCGGGGGCCTGGGCGCGCACTACGGCGCCGAAGCCCTCGGCGCCACCGTCGTGCCCACCTCCGGCGGCAACACCGCAAGGCAGATCATGGTCCTCAAGGACTTCGGCGTCACTGCCATCTGCTGCACGCCCAGCTACTTCCTCCACCTGATCGAGCGCGCGGCCGAGGAAGGCATCGACATCTGCTCCCTGCCCATCCGCATCGGCGTCTTCGGCGCTGAACCCTGGACCGACGCCATGCGCGACGTCATCCAGACCACCACCGGCATCAAGGCCTACGACATCTACGGCCTGTCCGAAATCATCGGTCCCGGCGTCGCCAATGAATGCGCCCAGCAGCACGGCCTGCACGTCTTCGAGGACCATTTCTACCCGGAAATCATCGACCCCAGGACCGAACAGGTGCTGCCCGACGGCGAGGAAGGCGAACTCGTGCTGACCACGCTGAGCAAACGCGCGATGCCGATGATCCGCTACCGCACGCGCGACATCACGTGCCTGTTCGCCGAGCCTTGCCCCTGCGGTCGAACCCTTCGCCGCATCCGCCGCATCAACCGCCGGACCGACGACATGTTCATCATCCGAGGCGTCAATGTCTTTCCCAGCCAGATCGAAACCGCCCTGCTCAACGTCGAAGGCACGCTGCCCCACTACCAGATCATCCTCACCCGCCAGCACGGCCTGGATGAAATCGAAGTCCAGGTGGAAGTCACCAGCGCTTTCTTCGGCGACACCATCGGCGCCCTGGAAAAACTCCAGCACCGGCTCTCGAAAGCCATCGAAAACACCATCGGCATCCGTGCCGCCGTGCGCCTCGTCAAACCCCAGACTATCCAGCGCAGCGAAGGCAAAGCCAAGCGCGTCATCGATCAGCGGACCCTGTGACAAGGTCATGAGGAACCGAACATGAACATCCAGCAGTTATCGCTTTTTGTCGAGAACAAGCCCGGCCAGCTTGCGCTGCCCACCCGCATCCTCGGTGACGCCGGCATCAACATCGTCACGCTGTCGCTGGCGGACACCGAGCAATTCGGCATCCTCCGCATGATCGTCAAGGACTGGGAGCAAGCCAAGACGATCCTCGAAACGGCCGGCTGCGTGGTCAATATCACCGAAGTCGTGGCGGTGGCGGCCCCCTACCGGCCCGGCGGACTGGCCGATGTCCTCGATGGACTCGAACGCGCCGGCATCAACGTCGAATACATGTACGCCTTCCCCGGCCAGTACGACGGCCAGGCCGTCCTGATCTTCCGCTTCGAGGACACTGCCGCCGCGATGGGCGTCCTGAAACAACAGAACATCCGCGTCTTCGAGACCAGGGAGATTCTCGGGTAAAGCTTTTTTAGCCGCAGATAAACGCAGATAAGACAGAATCAAGAGATTGAACCACCAAGACGCCATGAGCGCCAAGTCAGGAAAAGAAGACATGAAATCATTGTTTTGAACTCTTCTTATCTTGGCGTTCTTGGCATCCTGGTGGTTGATCTGAATGGGATTTATCTGCGTTCATCCGCGGCTAATGAAGTGATGCTGACATGCGTGAAATGCAACGAGCACCGTTTGAGGATGTGATCTGGGACGCGGCGGAGAAATTGTCGCTGGCGGACCTGCGGGTGTTGCAATTGCGCCGGCTGCGGGAAACCGTGACCCTCGCGATGGCCGTGCCGTTCTACAACCGGGTGCTGCGGCAGATGGGCCTGTCGCCGGAGACGATCCAATCACTGGACGACCTGCGGCGGCTGCCGATGACGACCAAGGAAGATCTGCGGCAGCACTATCCGCTGGGCATGCTCGCCGTGCCGCGGGAAGAGATTCGCCGCATCCACGGCTCATCCGGCACCACGGGCAAGCCGACGTTCGTCGCCTACAACGATGCCGACATGACCACGTGGGCCGACCTTTGCGCGCGGTTTCTCACGGCAGGCGGACTGCGATCGCACCATCTCGTGCAGATCGCATTCGGCTACGGCCTGTTCACCGGCGGCTTCGGGCTGCACTACGGCGTGGAGCGCGTCGGCGCGGCGGTGGTCCCCGCCGCCAGCGGCAACACGCGACGGCAGATTCTCATCATGAAGGACCTCCAGCCTGACGTGCTGATCTGCACGCCGAGCTACGCGCTGAATATCGCCGAGGTTGCCGCATGTGAAATGTCCGATCCCCGCTCCCTGCCGGTGCGCTATGCTCACTTCGGCGGCGAACCGTGGACGGAGGACATGCGCAGGCGAATCGACGCGGCGCTCGATGTGATGTCATTCAACAACTACGGCCTCAGTGAAGTGATGGGACCCGGAGTCGCCGGCGAATGCTGGATAAGGCACGGCATGCATCTGCACGAGGATCATTTCCTCGTCGAATGCCTGGACCCCACGACGCTGGAACCCGTCAAGCCCGGCGAAGTCGGCGAACTGGTCATCACCACGCTGACCAAGCAGGCGATGCCGATGCTGCGGTATCGCACGCGCGATCTGGCGTCGGTGAGCGAGGAGCCTTGCCCCTGCGGCCGGACGCATCGCAGGATGAGCCGCGTGATGGGGCGCACGGACGACATGCTCATCATCCGCGGCGTCAACGTCTTTCCCTCGCAGATCGAGGAGGAGCTGCTCCGCGTCGACGGCACGCTGCCACATTACATCATCGAAATCAACCGCCCCGGCACGCTGGACGAGGCGATTGTCCGCGTGGAAATCGAGCGCGAACTGTTCAGCGATGAAATGCGCAAGCTGCAGGCTTTGCACGACCGGATCGACCGCGAAATCCATGCGGTCACCGGCATCCGCATGAAGGTGGACCTGGTGCAACCCCGTTCGCTGCAACGGTACGAAGGCAAAGCGCAGCGCGTGATCGATCACCGCGTATTGGTCGACAAACCCGCCCCGGTTAGCGGAAGCCCCGAAGGGGCCCCCGCGGGGCTCCCGCTAAACCCTTGATATGTTCACCGCCATGAGCACACCCCCACGTGATCTGATGTCCGGCAACGAGGCGATCGCCCGTGCCGCGTATGAAGGCAGGGTCAACGTCGCCTCGGGCTATCCGGGCACGCCGTCGACGGAAATCCTGGAAAATCTCGTCAAATACACGGACAAGGCGTCGGACCTGTACTGCGAATGGTCGCCCAACGAGAAGGTGGCGTTCGAGGTTGCAGCCGGCGCGGCGATGACCGGCGCGCGGGCCATGGTGACCATGAAGCACGTGGGCCTGAACGTCGCGGCCGACCCGTTCATGACCATGGCCTACACGGGAACCGTCGGCGGCATGGTCATCGTCGTCGCCGACGATCCGGGCATGCACTCGTCACAGAACGAGCAGGACACGCGGCATTATGCCCGGTTCGGCAAGGTTCCGCTGCTGGAACCGGCCGACTCGCAGGAATCGCGCGATTTCGTGCTGGCCGGCCTGGAACTGTCGGAGGCGTATCAGTCGCCGGTGCTGCTGCGGACGACCACGCGGGTCAGCCACTCGCGCTCGGTGGTGACGCTGGGCGAACGACAACTTCAGCGACCGATGCCTGCGTTCGATCGCAATCCCGTGCGATTCGTGCCCATTCCCGCCTACGCGCGGAAGATGCGCGTGGCGTTGGAAGACAGGCTGGCGCGGCTGAAGCAGGCAGCCGAGTGTTCGCCGCTCAATCGCATGGAAATGCGGAACAGCGAGCTGGGCATCATCACGGCCGGCATCAGCTATCAGTATGTCCGCGAGGTTTTTCCCGACGCCAGCGTGCTCAAACTCGGCTGGCCGTTCCCCTTCCCCGACGCGCTGATCCGCGATTTCGCCGGGAAAGTGCGGCAACTGCTGGTCGTGGAGGAACTGGACGACATCCTGGAACAGCACGTCAAAGCGTTGGGCCTGGCGTGCGAGGGACGCAAGTTCGTGCCCGGCATAGGCGAACTTACGGTTCCCGTGCTGCAACAGAGCAAGGCGAAGATGGAGGGCAAGCCGATCTCCGCCGCGGCGCTGGTGTCGCAGGCCCGCGACCTGCCCGGCCGGCCTCCGACCCTCTGTGCCGGCTGTCCGCACCGCGGCATGTTCGCCGCTCTGAAGTATCACGACGTCATCGTCACCGGCGACATCGGGTGCTACGCCCTGGGCGTGCTGCCGCCGCTGAGCAAACTGGACACCATCCTCTGCATGGGGGCCGGCGTCACCATGGCGCACGGCATGCAGAAGGCGGGCAACAACCGCAAGGTCGTCGGCATCCTCGGCGACTCGACCTTCTTCCATTCCGGCATCACCGGCCTGCTCGACATCGCCTACAACCGGGGCAACGCGGCCATCATCGTGCTGGACAACCGCACCACCGCGATGACGGGCCATCAGGACCATCCCGGCACGGGACGGACGCTGATGGGTCAACCGACGATCCACGCCAGCATCGAGGACTTCGGCCGGGCGTGCGGCATCAAACATGTGCATACGGTGGACCCGATGGATCTCGACGGCAACATCGCGCTGCTGGGCGAGGTGCTCCAGCGCGAAGAGCCGTCGCTGATCGTGGCCCGCGCGCCGTGCATTCTGTCGGAAAAGCCGGTGGATCCGCAGCCGCGGAAAATCGACGCGGAACAATGCGTGGCGTGCGGCCAGTGCGTGGGCATCGGCTGTCCCGCCATCGAGTGCGCGGATGGATATCCGCATGTCAATGAACTGCTGTGCAACGGCTGCGGCCTGTGCGACCGCGTGTGCGATCTGCGGCTGGTCCAGCCCGCGAAGTGATTGAACCATGACGACAACCCAGACATCCATCACCAGCGTGATTCTCGTCGGCGTCGGAGGCCAGGGCATTCTGCTCGGGTCGGAAATCCTGGCCCGCGCGGCGATGGCGGCCGGTCACGAGGTCAAGACCAACGAAGTCCATGGCATGGCCCAGCGCGGCGGCTCCGTCGTCGCCCAGGTTCGATTCGGCAGGGAAGTCTTCAGCCCGCTGGTCCCCGAAGGCACAGCCTGCGCCATGGCGGCCTTTGAAATCATCGAAGCCCTGCGCTATGCCCATTATCTCGCACCCGGCGCGTTCGCGGCCGTGGCACAGCACCGCATCATCCCCGTCACCGTCTCCAGCGGTCAAGCGAGTTATCCCCTCGACGCCGAGGCGAGACTGGCCCAGGCTGTGCCGAACCATACGCTGATTGATGCCGCGGGGATGGCGCAGCAACTGGGCAACATCCGCACGGCCAACGTCATCGTGCTGGGCGCGTTGTCGGCAGCCCTGGACCTTCCCATGACCGCATGGCGCAGCGCCATCGACGCCGCGGTCAAGCCCGCGTACCGCACGATCAATCATGCCGCGTTCGACGCGGGCCGCGACGCCGCGCACGTCGTCCGGTAACGCGAACGCGGCAAGCCGCGTCGCTTATATCAACGCTCCATCAAGCGAATCCTTGAACCGGTCGATCTACTTTTGTCGGATCGGCGCGGTCGCCGTTTTCGGACGCGACATTGCGAAAGCACCCCATCATGCACAAACCCCTGACGATGCTGGTCCTGCTGCTGGCCTTGATCCAACCCGCCCTGGCCCAGGACCAACCTTTGGACAACCTGCTGACCCGCGAACGATTGACCGGCGACTGGTTCGGCAGGCATACGCAACTGGAAAGCATGGGCATCCAGTTCGACGCCCAGGCGATCATCGACTGGTCGCGCAACGTACGCGGAGGCCTGGACACCGAAGGCGAAGCCTGGCGCGCCCTGATCTCGCTGATGGCCACGCTGGATTTGACCCGACTCGCCGGCCTGCCCACCGGCACGGTGTTTGTCGATTTCGATTATCAGGACGGCCAGCAAGGTTCCGACGAAGTCGGCGATTATCAAACCGTCGGCAGTGTGGACGCGGACGGCCTGACGCAGATCAGTGAACTGTGGATCGAAGGCATCTTTCTCGACGATCGTCTTCGCCTGAAAGTGGGCAAGATCGACGCCAACGGCGAATTCGGCTACAGCGAACTGGCGTGTCTGTTCGTACACGGCTCGGCGTCCTGGCCCGCGACGGACCTGCTGATGCCGACCTATCCCGACTCGGCCGCGAGCGCTAACGCGTTCGTGAAGCTCTGCGACAACGCGGAATGGGGCTTCGGGGTCTACGACGGCGCGCTGCTGGAGGGATATCGCACGGGGTCACTGGGGCCTGCCACCTTCTTCGGCGAGCCGGCGGATTTGTATCTGGTCAGCGAACTGAAGCTGTACTGGATACTCGACGCCTTCGGCGCGGGCCGTGCGGCCGTCGGCGGCTGGCATCACACCGGCACGTTCGCCCGGTATCGCGGCGGCGAACAGGACGGCGCAAACGGCTATCACCTGATTCTCGAACAGATGCTCTGGAGCATCCCCGACAACGACGGAGAACCTTCGCTGGAAAGCCGCGGTTTGGGCCTGTTTTTCATGTATGACTGGGCCGACCCCGATGTGCTGGACGTGGAGCATCACATCGAAGGCGGCCTGACCTGGCGCGGCCTGCTTCCAGGCCGGGACAACGATGTGCTGGGCGTCATGGTGTCGTGGATTCGCTTCACGGATGAGCCGGCCGCGGGTTTCACGGACGACTCGGAAACGGCTGTGGAACTGACCTATGCCGCGCAGGTCACGCCCGCTGTAACCGTGCAGCCCTACATGCAGTGGATCGCGCAGCCCGGCGGCGCGGGACTGGAGGACGCCATCAACCTCGGCGTTCGGGCAATCGTGGTGTTCTGATCCGGTATGCCGCTGGAACGGGAGTGTATCCATGAATCTGCGACATCAACTGATCGCCCTGCTCGCCGCGATGCTGGTGCTGACGATGATCGGCAACCATCTGCTCCAGGAAGCCACGGTTTTCCCGGCTTTCCGCGAACTGGAACACGCGCAGGCGACCACCGACACGCAGCGCTGCCTGGCTTCGCTGAATCGCGAGCTGGACCAGATGGCGATGACCGCCCTGGACTATGCCGCGTGGGACGACACGCGGCAGTTTCTCGACGACAACAACGAAAAATACGCGCATGACAATCTCGTCTCGGACAACTTCAATTCCTTGAAGCTGGATTTGATCTCGATTCTGCGACTGGACGGAACGGCCCATTGGTCCCGGTATCTGGATGCGGAATCCGGCGAACTGGTCGCGGCGGACTCCTGGCCCGCAACCGGACTGAAGGCGGATGATCCTCTGCTGAAACATGCCGATTCCTCGGATGTTCAACGTGGTTTGTACCCTTCGCCGCGCGGCGTGATGCTGGTGGTCAGCGCTCCGATCACCAGCACCAACCAGGTGGAGCCGATCCACGGATCGCTGGTCATGGGACGGCTGATCACGCCGGCCTGGATGGAGCAGTTGCGCAACGCCACGGCATGCGATGTCGAACTGTTGTTTTCGGCGACCGACCAGACCACGGAGGAAACCAGGCGTTTGAAAGGCCTGACGACACCGGGAGCCGTCGCACTGCTGGAGGGCGACACAACCCTCGCCGGCTACAGTGTGATCCACGATATCAAAGGTTCTCCACTGATGACGCTGCGAGTGACGCTGCCGCGGCAGATCACCGCGCGCGGTGAAGCCGCGATCCGCACCGCGCAGACAGCCATGGCCGTCGGCGGCGTGCTGCTGCTGCTGGCGCTGGGCATTGCCCTGGACCGAGGCCTGGCCCGACCGCTGATGAGGCTGACCCGTCACGTGGTCGAGGTGCGCCAGCGCGACGATCTGACGACGGAACTGCCGACCGGTCGGCGGGATGAAATCGGACGACTGGCGCGGGAATTCAACGCCATGACGCAGGCGCTGCGCCAGTCCCGCGACCGTCTGGCCCAACACGCCCACGAAGCCGGCATGGCGGAAATCGCCACGGAAGTGCTGCACAACGTGGGCAACGGCCTCAATGCCGTCGGCATCTCCGGCGATCTGATGGACGAGCAGCTACGCAATCCGATCATCGGTCTGGATGAAATGGTCGCCGTGCTCCAGGAACATCGCGGCAGACTGCACGAACTGCTCCGCGCCGACAATCGGGGCGACAAACTCATCGACTTCCTCTCCGCCCTTCGGGACAGTGAAAACCAGCGGCGAGGGCAACTGGTCGCCGAAGTCCAGGAGCTGCGCAACCATATCTCGGAAGTCAAAGGCATCATCGCCGCCCAGCAGCGATTCGCCGGCCAGGCCGCGTGGCTGCAGACGGAAAAGCCGGACAAAATCCTCGAAGACGCCCTCCGCATGGCCCGGACGGGTCAGCTTTCCGGCTTGACCATTCAACGCCGATACGACGCTCTGCCGCCAGTCACGCTCGAACGCACGAAGCTGATCCAGGTGCTGGTCAACCTGATACGCAACGCGATGGACGCCATGGCGGGTTGCGACGAACAGCATCGCATATTGACGCTGTCCCTCCAGGCCCGCGACGATGCGACGTTCATCATCGAAGTCACGGATACCGGCGTGGGCATTGATCCCAATGATCTGGCGAAGCTCTTCGACTTCGGATTTTCCACAAAGGCCGACGGGCATGGATATGGATTGCATTATGCCCAGAATGCGGTACGTTCGATGAGCGGCCGATTGGAGGCCGCCAGCGGTGGACCGGGGCAGGGCGCCACATTCACCCTGACTCTGCCTCTGTGCCAGCAACCCCAGGACTCGGAAAGCAAAGCGGCATGACGACAACCCCGCGCATCCTGATCGTAGATGACCAACCGGCGATTCACGAGGATTTTCGCCGGATTCTATCGTCGCGGAACCCTGCGCAGGCGCAGGCGCTCAAAGCCGCCGCCGCGGATTTTCTGGGCCAAAACCGTCCGGAACCCGCCGCGCCGCCGACGTACCGGCTGGACTTCGCGCAGCAGGGCCTCGACGGCATCGGCATCGTGCGCGAGGCGATGAACGAAGACCAGCCGATCCAGGTGGCGTTCGTGGATGTCCGCATGCCGCCGGGCCTCGACGGACTGGAAACCGCCACCCGCATGATGAATCTGGATCCCCGGCTTCAGATCGTCCTCTGCACGGCGTACAGCGATTT
>JADLAP010000001.1 GCA_020848195.1 Phycisphaeraceae bacterium | reverse complement strand
TCTGGGGCAAACCTATACAGACGCGGACTTCGGCCTCAGGCTGCTCGCGAGTCCCAGCCCGACTGCCGCGCCCGATCTCCTGTCCATCTCCGACACCGGCAAGTCCAGCACGGACAACCTGACCAAGCTCAACAACGCCTCCGCGGCCTCGACGCTTTCCTTCGCCATCTCCGGGGCCTACCCCAACGAAACCGTCCGCCTGTATGCCGACGGTGTGCTGGTGGGACAGGCCGTCGCCAATGGCAGCGGCAACGCCACAATCACCACCGATGGCGTGACGGCGATAGTTGATGGCCAGCACGTCTTCACCTTGCGCACATGGATCGCCGGTCTTGGCGAATCCGCCGATTCGCCTGCTCTGAACGTGACCATCGACACCATAGCGCCGACGGTGATCGTGGACACGCTGCTGACGGATGATACGAGGCCAGTTATCACGGGGACGGTTTCGGAACCGGTATCGCAGATGGAACTGCAGGTTCCCTCGGCCTATCTCTTCGCGTGGGTGATGCCATCGAACACTGGCACATGGTCGGTGGATATGAGTAACCCGTCCTACGACACCATTTCCAGCCTGAGCATCGGGACGAATGACGTGCAGGTCGATGCAACAGACCTGGCGGGCAACGTGGGCCATGATCTCACTTTCGGCGAAATCACCGTCGTGCCGGCTTCCGCGGAAATCCGCGGCGTGGTGTGGAACGATCTCAATGGCGACAACATCCAGAATCCCGATGAATCGGGCTTGGCCGGCGTCACCGTATTCATTGATGACAACGACAATAAATTGTGGGACGTTGGCGAAGTGACCCGGACCACCGACGCCGACGGCGTTTACGTATTCGCCAGCCTTCACGCAGGCACGTATGCAATCGGCACGGTGATACCTGATGGCTACCAACAGACATATCCGCTCGATCCCGACGCGAACCCTGCCATTCAGTGGATCAGCGTATCTTACCACAGGTACGTGGGCAATTTGAATGCCAATGGAAACAGCGCAATCCCGCTGATCAGCGACGATGGCCGCATCATCAGCTTTGATAGTGATGCCTCCAATCTGGTTCCGGACGATGACAACTATGACATGGACATTTTCATCTACGATCGCCAGACCGGCCAGATGAGTCCACTGCTGATCGGCAACGGGTTCGCCTACGATGATATTTCACTTACTTCCATCAGCGCCAGTGGCGCCATCGGCTACGGATTCAGCGACGAGGCGTATGCCCGGCCCGGCGGCTGGCTGAACAAGGCATCCGATGGCACGACAGGTAACGGGCCCAGCTATAATGGACAGATCAGCGGCGATGGCCATTCCGCCGGTTTCTTCAGCTATTCCAGCAATCTCGTGCCCGGCGATACCAATGACGCCATCGACGTCTTCGTCCGCGATTTCGTGACCCACCAGACCATTCGGGTCAGCGTGGCATCGGATGGCACGCAGGCCAACGGTATAAGCGCCAGCGGGCCGCTGAACTACGACGGCCGGTTTGTCACTTTTATAAGCTTAGCCACCAACCTCGTTCCCAATGACACCAATGGCGTGTTTGACGTGTTCGTTTACGATCGCCAGACCGGCCAGACGCAGCGCGTGAGCGTGGCGTCCGACGGCACACAGGCCAATGGTGGCAGCGTTGTGTCGTCGATCAGCGCTGATGGCCGGTTCGTCGTGTTCAGCAGTGCGGCTGACAATCTGGTTCCCAACGACACCAATGGCGCGAAGGATCTGTTCGTGTATGACCGCACAACCGGCATCACGCAACGTGTGAACGTGGCGACGGATGGCACGCAGGGCAACGCGAATAGCTATAAAGCGGAGATCAGCGCGGACGGCCGATACGTCGCGTTCATCAGTGGGGCGGATAATCTTGTCCCTGGCGATACCAATCACGTGGCGGATGCGTTTGTCCACGATCTGGTCACAGGGCAGACGCGTCGGGTCAGCATGGCCTCTGACGGAAGTCAGGCCGATGGCGACAGCACTTACGTGTCGATCAGCGCCGACGGTCGAATCGTCGTCTTCAGCAGTTTCGCCAACAATCTGGTTCCCGGTGATGAAGATTACTCGGACATTTTCGTCCGCGACCTCTGGCAGGACCATGTGGGTAGCCAGTATGTGACGCTTTCGGTAGGCCAGATCGTGGAGCAGGTGAACTTCGGCCACAGTACCTTGTCTCCGACTCCCGTCGCGCCGCCGGTGCCGCTGTCGTCCGCGCCGTTGTCTCTGCCGTCGCTTTCGCTCGTGCCGGTGTCGGACGGAGCAACCGAGCCGGCGATGTTGTCCAGTTCGCTACAGGATCTGCTGGACAACGCCAACGGCGTGAAGCTGCTGCTGGTGCAGGATGAGGCGCTGGTGGCCGTTTGACTGGCGCAGCGCCGCGGCTTGTCGCGTCTGGCCGCCGGTTTCGTTGCCGGGGCACGTTGTCATGCCGCCGTCGATGAACTGGCTCGTGCCCGTGATGTCGTGCTTCTGATCGGAGTTTGTTGGGTGGGTTGAAGCGTACTCGCTGAAACCCACCCTTGCGTTGCGGCATGATCGCACAAGGTTCTTTGCGCGGGTATCGCTCGACGACTCGCTCCACCGACCCTACGTGCTCCCGAAAGTGCCCATTACGCAAACGAGCCGGAAGCGTGAGCGACGGCCCTCCCGTGAATCAGCCGTGAAGGTCGCCGCAGGAAGGCCGTCGCTGACGCTTCCGGCTCGTACGGGCAAGTTCGTTGTAGCATGATCGCACAAGGTTCTTCGCGGGGGGGGTATCGCTCGACGACTCGCTCCACCTACCCGACGTGCTTGAATGTCCATCTCCCAGAAATGTTCTGCGGAGCTGCCGGCCGCGGCGTCTGGCCGGCTTATCCTATAATCACATGTTGCTCCGCATGGACGGCCTTGCGCCGAAGCGGGATTCGATGGCCAAGGAGGCAAGAAGTGCCGTTGTCCTGGATGCTGTTCACCCTGTTTATCCTCGGCATGCTGGCCCTGGACCTTGGCCTGTTTCAGCGCAAGCCCCACACCATCGGCATGAAGGAAGGATTGATCTGGTTCGGCGTATGGACCGGACTGGCGATGCTGTTCAACCTCGGCGTGATTCTTTTTCACGATCGGGGGCTGGCGGCGGGCATGGAGTTTTTCACGGGCTTTCTCGTGGAGAAGTCCCTGAGCATCGACAACATCTTCGTTTTCATCCTGATCTTCGGCTATTTCCGCGTGCCGCAGGCCTATCACCACAAGGTGCTGTTCTGGGGCATCGTCGGCGCCATTGTGCTGCGCGTCACCTTCATTCTCGGCGGCATGGCGCTGATGCGGCAGTTCCACTGGATGATCTACGTCTTCGGCCTGTTTCTGGTGGCGACCGGACTGGCCATGCTTCGCAAAAAGGACTCCGGGTACGATCCAGGCCGCAACTGGGTTGTCCGCGGTTTCCGGCGCGTTTTTCCCGTCACCGATCGCTACGATTCCAACCGCTTTTTCACCCGCCTGGACGGCCGGCTGGCGGCGACGCCCCTGTTTATCGTCCTGCTGGCGGTGGAATCCTCCGACATCATCTTCGCGGTGGATTCCATCCCGGCGATTTTCGCCATCACGCCCGATCCCTTCATCGTCTTCACCTCCAACATTTTCGCCATGCTGGGCTTGCGGGCCTTGTACTTCTCCGTGGCGGGCTTCATGCGGATGTTCCATTTCCTGCACTTCGGTTTCGCCTCGATCATTCTGATCCTCGGCGGCAAGATGCTGCTCAGCGACGTCTACAAAGTCCCCGTGGGCGTTTCGCTGGTCCTGATCGTCGTCATTCTGCTGTTGTGCGTGATCGTCTCGCTGCTGCGTCCGCGCCGGGCGGACCTCAAGCCTCTGTTCGAGCGGGCGGAACAGTTGGGCTTGATCCCTTTCCGCCGGCTGTTGCTGATCGAGAACATCCTCGACGTGGGCGACCTGCGCGTCCAACATGCCATGCGAATCCGCGAACACGTGCACGCGATCCGTCTGGACCTGCCCTGGGAAGAGAATCTGGCGATGATCCGTGAACGCCGGCTGTCGCGTTACCCGCTGCTCGGCGACGCCGCCAGGCCGATGGGCATCATTCACATCAAGAACCTGTTTCTGACCGGCTCCTGGCAGAGCATGACGTCGGAGCAGCTTCGCCGGATCGCCCGACCCTGCGGCGAAGTGCGGGAAGACATGCTGCTGGAGAACGCCCTGGGCTATTTTCAGGGTCGGTATGAGCAGATGGCGATGGTGGTGGACAGCGGCGGACAGTGGACGGGCATCATCACCTTCGAGGACGTGCTGGAGGAACTGGTCGGACGGATCGGTGACGAGTTTGATCTGGATCGCGGGAGCCTGGCGTTGGCGCTGGCCGACGCCCTCGCGCCCGGCCGGATCGTGTTCGACCTGCAGGCCGAAACGATGTCCCAGGCGATTGAAAACCTGGTGGCGGCGATCCCCTCGGGCGATTTGCCGGCGGAGCGGGGGAAAGTCGTCGAGGCTGTCCTCCAGCGGGAACGGTCAATGCCCACGTATCTGGGCAAAGGACTGGCCATTCCGCACGCGAGGCTGGAGGGTTTGACCCGACCCGTGCTGGCGTTCGCCCGTTCGTCGCAGGGCATCGCGCTGACGACGACCAACGAGCGGGCGGAGTTGATTTTCCTGCTGCTGACCCCGGCGGGCATGGCGCGGATCCAGCCTCAGTTGCTGGCGGACATCGTGCGCCTGTTCGACAGCGAATACGTCGCCGAGCGGCTGCGCGAAGCGCGGACGCCGGAGGAAGTGATCGAAGCGATCCGTGCCGGGCAACTGGCGGGGGATTGATTCCCGTCGAACGGCGGCACTGCACGCCGTCGTTTTCAGCTTATGCTGGGCTGTTGAGAGCGGATTCGATCGCGCCGGCGACCGCGGTGGCGCAGGCTTCGATGCCGGCGTCGGTCAGGTGTACGCCATCCTCCACGAGATGGTTGTCCATGTCCGCCCGCACGACCGCATGAAGATCGCAGATCGGGATGCAATGCCGCTGCATCAGTTCGCGGGCGGCGAGGTTGTATCGGTCGATGTCTTCATTGCGCCAGGACCATTCTTCCGCGGTAAACGGGCGACGGAGATGCACGGGCGTGGTGGCGGCCCAGATGATCCTTGCCCCGCTTGCGCTGAGCAGTTGCCGGGCGAAATCGAGGTTGGCGATGTACATGTCCAGTGGAATCTGCGGGGGAAACCGACGGGGATTGAAGCCGGTGTCGTGCAGGCCGTTGTTCCAGTGGACCACATCGGGCCGGCCGAGGGATTCCAGCCATCGCGGCAGCGCCGAAAGCGTGTACAGGCTGAACTGGCTGTTTTCCAGCGGCCCGACCACTTCGGCTGCGGCCCCCATCATCTCCGCCACGCGGGCTTGATAGCTGATGCGGATCGAGTCGCCCAGCAGCAGAATCCGGGGTCGAGGACGATCGGCGCGGGATGTATCAGTGTCGTTCATAGCTTCGCACGCATTCGAGGTAATACTGAAACTGGTTCAAAGAAACGTTCGGCGGCACGGTGTGATCGAGCGTCGGAACGTAGCGGCCGAGGTCCATCATTGGCGGCACGACCCGCGCCACTTCCGCCCGGATCGCAGCCCGATCGCACGCCAGCGCGCGTTTGTCGATGCCGCCCATGATGCCCAGTGTCGGGTGGGCTTTGCGTATCTGCACGACATCCATGCCGGCCTGGACTTCAAAGGGCATCACCATGTCCGCGCCGTCATCCATGAACACGGGCAACATGCTCAGGCAATCGCCGTCGGTATCGACGATGATGCCCTGGACGCCACACCGGCGAGCGGCTTCGATGACCTGCCGGTATCGCGGCGACATGAATCGTCGGAACTGAACCGGACTTATCAGCGGGCCGTTCTTGTAGCACATGTCCTCCCAGATGAGCAGGGCGTCGACGCGGACGCGGCGGGTCAGTTCCCGCAGCAGCGCCACGTACAAATCCCGCCAATTGTCGAGGATTTCCTCCAGCAGCGCGGGATCGTCGTAGATCAGATAGGACAGGCCTTCATCGCCGAACAGGTTGCGCGGGTGGCCGAACGCGCCGCAGATGGGCAACATGCTCGGCACATCCGGATCGGCGCAGAGCGAGGCCCAGCGATCGACGTCGGTGATGCGGGCCGCCGCGTCGTCCGGATTCAGTCGCGGCAGGATGGCCCGCCAGTCGGCGCGGTCCGCGACGGGAAACCGCAGAAACTCCGGCATCGACGTGTCGCTCTCTTCCCGCAGGATTTTCTGGGTGATCCCATCGGCATCCACGTAGATGCGGTGCTGCGGCGTCTCTTCGATTGTCGTTTCGGTGAACTTCGGCTGGTAGGGCGATGCGGTGTAGCCGGAGTTGATCGAAATCCGGATCAGCGGGTCCATGTCGAACCAGGCTCCGAAGCCGGCGTCTTCAGGCAGCCCTTCAGTCATCCAGCGCTGACGGGTCGTGGGCCATGGTCCATGTTCGTAACGGAACAGGCGATCCACAGGCTCGCCGCGCAGCGTGGACAGAAATCGTTCACGACTGGTCATGGTGTGATTGCTCATGAAAGTCCGCTGACCTGAATGGAACTTGCGCCAGAATGAAACGGTCGATCATCATGCGGAGGGATTCCGGGGATGCGGCAGACGATTCACTTTCGCATCTCCAGGGCATGATCCGCTGAATCCCGCGTCAGTTCACGGAAAAACACGCCATCATCCTGAATCTCTCGACGACGCCATCGTACGCCCTGCGGGCGGCATGTCCATGCACGCGGGTGATCGGCAGCATGTACAATTCTGATATGTCATGGACACTGCACGCAGCTTGCGCAGGCGGGAGATGACGATGCAACGGGAAACCCCACGCGCCTTGTATCACCTTTTTCCGGAGACATTGTGGACAGGCTCCGAAGCCGGCCGGCGGTCGCATGAACCGACGCCGGTGTTTGTGGATCGGTATCGCGGGCCGCGTTTGTCGGATCGGATGACAGCGCATGACTTCTGGGAGTTGTCCGTCGTGATCGCCGGCCGGGGCACGCTGACCGCCGAGCGCAACCTGCCGTTGAAGCCCAACACGGCGTACATGATTCCACCGCGTGTGCCGCACGGCGAGCGGGGCGGCGAACAACTCGACACGATCTGGGTCTGCTTCCACTGGCGTGCCGCGCCGGCGAAGATTCGTCGTCATCCGCCGCAGACGGTCGAAAGTCCCTCGTTGGTCCGGTTCATCGAGCAATTGTGGCTGTTTTCAAAGCAGCAGGGCGGCGGCATCGGGCCGGAGCTGGACGGCATGACCGCGACGGCGATGCACTGGTTTCTGCGACTGAAGGCCGAGGGCGGACCTGAAGGCGAAGGGGGATTGGCGCGTCAGGCGCTGCGCTATTTCGAGCATCATGCGACCGAGCCGGTCAGCGTGCCGGACCTCGCCCGACATCTCGGTTGCAGCGAGGGCCATCTGCACCGGACGTTCAAGCGGGAGACCGGCCTGTCGCCCGTGGCTTACCTGACCCGGATGCGCATCCGCCGGGCCACGCTCCTGCTGACGAACACGGATCGACCGATCGCCGCGATCGCCGCGATGGTCGGATTCGACAATCCCTTCTACTTTTCCCGCGTCTTTCACCGGATCACCGGACTGGCTCCGACTGCGTACCGGCAACGGGCCTCGCCTTCGACGATGTGAGCGGCGTCGGGTTCGCCTGTTTCCCGGCACGCACCGCTTCTCCACCGGTCATCAACTTTCAGCGGGACGCATTGCCATCCGGGCCGGCCTGGGTATGTTACGCCGTAGCGGATTTCACCATCTGCTTCGGGCAAGGAGGCCCTCATGTCCACCTCGCGCTTTCACCAGTGGTTCTGGCTGATCGTTGTCGGCCTGACGTTGCCCGTGAGCGTCGTGCTGTCGACGAACCTTGCCCGACGGAGCTTTGAAAAGGTCAAGCTCCGGGACCAGACCATCACGGTCAAGGGCTACGCCGAGCGGAAGATTCAGTCCGACCGGGCTTCGTGGAGTTTGTCCATCGTGGCGCGGGAGGCGGAACTGGTTCCCGCGTACAGCGAACTGGAAACCGGGCGCGATGCCGTGTTCGCCTTCCTGCGCGAGCATGGCTTTAAGCCGGAGGATCTGCCGCTGTCGCCCGTGGACATCACGGTCCTGCACCCGTTGGACAAGGAAGGCAACGCGCTCAACGCCATCGAAGGCTACGTGCTGCGACAGCAATTGAGCCTGACGAGTGAAGATGTGGACAAGGTCGCCCGCACCGCCCGCGACGCTTCGGACCTGATCCGGCAGAACGTGGAACTGGAAAGCGAATCGCCACAGTTCATCTGCTCCCGGCTCAATGACCTGAAACTGGAGATGCTCGGCGAAGCGACCGCCAACGCGCGTCAGCGCGCGGAGCTGCTCGTGAGTCACAGCCACAGCCGGCTCGGCGCGCTGCGCGGCGCCAGCCAGGGCGTGTTCCAGATCACACCCGCGTATTCCTCCGAAGTCTCCGACTCCGGCATCAACGACCAGAGCACCGTCAGCAAGGCGATCAAGGCGGTGGTGACGGTGGAGTATGCGATTGAATGATGGGAAGTCATGCCCTCACGTGCATGGCGAAATTCTCCTTCATGATTGATCCCAAGCCGAAATGGGCGTAACTTGTCGCCATGGGCGGAGCGCAACTCCTGCTGCAATTCAGTCCGGTGCGAAACAGCGGTTTGTTTTCAAACCACTGGATCGAGCATCGTCTACCCTTGGAGCCGGAGTGGGAGGAATTGCGTGAGCAAGCCGCCGCGGCGCTTGTCGAACTTACGGAACTGTGGCAAGAGAAGCGGAACCGCGTCGAACTCTACGGCAATGAGCCGACGCTTGAAGTCGAGTTCATCCAGCCGGTGTTGCGTGCGTTGGGTTGGCGATATGACTACCAGACTTTTCTGCGTGGAGACAAGCCTGACTACGCGATTTTTGATAACGACGCGGACTATGACGCCGCGCTTCGCGCCGGCAAGCACGAGCAAGCTTACTGGGATTATCCGACTCTCCTCGCCGACGCCAAGGCGTGGCACGTCAACCTTGATCGTCCCCTGCGGGTCAAGAACCGCCGCGAGTATCCTCCCGAACAGATTGAACGTTATCTGCGAGCCAGCAATCTGCGATTCGGCATTCTCACCAACGGCGGCAACTGGCGGCTATATCCCGGCGAGCTGCAGCGGGAACAGTCTCGTTTTGAGACGTTTCTTGAAGGCGATCT